>JAAFHM010000267.1 GCA_013298375.1 Ignavibacteria bacterium
TACCGCATACAAAGACCTTTTTCACCAACTTCACCACACTTTGAAGGAGACCACACCATGAGAGTTCGTATTTCCGACATGGGCGGCAGCGACACGCGCCTTTGCCGCCTCGACATTGAAGACGCGACCACAGCGTCGTATAACATCCGCGTTTTTGCGATTCATGCTCGCGGCGTGTTCGACCAAACATATTCGTTCACGGGTGCGAATTTTTCCACGCCGCCGTTTTCGTTGCCGACCAAAGACCTGAGCGGGCGCATCAACACGTCTATCAGCATCGAAGCCTTTGTCTCACGCATTGCTGGCGGGCTGGCAGTGTAGAACAACCGTTTTGAAATGTCGTACTTCTTGCAACCAGTCGAGATTCGCGTTGAAGTTCCTACGCCGCTTCCGCCCGGAGCAATCGTGCCTGTGCGTCGTAATGCGGATTATCTCATCCGCGACTTCACGAAGCTGAATGGCATACAAAAGTCCGCAGGGGGAACATACCGCACGTGGGATATTGATTTCATTAGCATTCAAGCCTTGTCTATGGCGCAAGCAGCGAACAAATGCCGTGAGCTTGTTGCGGCGGCGAATGCTGACCCGACATTTTCCTTGCAATACCGCCGCCGCGCCTTGCCCAACGAGGAATGGACGGCACAGCGCGACGCAACGTTCAACCAAGCAATGGGCGAGATAGCACGAGTGATAGATTTTGCTGTGGAAGAAGTGCAGAATCAGCAGAAATTTAATTTGGTGAATCCGCAGTTGTTGAGGGTGAATCCGTGAGCCTGCCGCTTCATGCTGTACTTGCAAAGGTTTTGCGCGTCATTGACGGCGATACGTTTGTCTGTGAAGTAGGCGGAAAGCCTTACACGGTGCGGCTTTCGGGCATTGACTGTTTCGAGGCGCAGCGCACTCCAAAACTTCGCAAACAAGCTATTCGTGCAGGAATCACCCTTGATAAAGCATTTGAGCGTGGAACACAAGCAAAACTCTTTGCAACGCTTTTACTCACGGGTAAAAGCGTTGAACTGCGCTTCAATCCTGCTGATGAAGACCGCGACCATTTTGGGCGGTATGTGCGTGAAGTGTGGTTGGAGGGGGAAAGTATTCAACAAATAATGAGAAAGCATAGCTCTGAATAGGCAAAATCATTGATTTTCAATCATCCACTCTGCCATAAGAGTTTGCATATCATAAAAAGGCAACTTGTTTGGGTTAAGCCTACCTTTTTTGCACAACTCTGGTAGCTCTCTAGTAAAGGCTTCGTAACGTTCAAAAATCACAACACCACCTGGTATTTTCATTTCTTTACGGTAGGGGCGCAGCCAATCCCGAACAATTTCAATCGCCTCTTCTGGTTTCCCCTCGTGGCTCTCAATATCTTGACCTGCAATGTCAGAGCAAAACTTTTGATAGCGATATTTTTCAATATCAAGTATCATGCACGATTTTTTCTTTTGTTCATCCTTGCCAAACTCTTTCGCACCTAAAAACATCCCTAATTCAAGGGGCATATTAAAGCGGGGAAGCCCATGAGTTTCATCCAATTCCGTACGTGAAATATCGTGAATTCCAAATTGACATTCTGAGATAATACCAAAAATCCTTTGAATTCTGATTTGACCTGCATCACTAATTTCAAGAGCGCATCGCGCACGAAAACCACAGTCATGAACAGCAAACACAAGCGCATAGAGAAGACTGTTTTTGTAATCTTTATCAAAGGGGCAATTGATAAAAACATTTTGCTCGTAATCAGTATATTCTTGCGGCATAAAGGTTTTACTTGATGGGTTTTGTTGATTTCTGAATACGCCCATCACGACCATGGATAATCAACCGACTATTTTGGTTTGACGAAACTTTACGTGCATAACCAATGGCTTCTTGTTTGTTATCAAAATGCTTCGTCGTTTTTGTCCCACCACCACGCTTAACATTCCAACCACCTTGTTCAGCAGGAACAACGTGTTGCGATGAGCGTTGGGCGACATCTTGAACGATTCTTTTTGCCTGTTCCTTCGAGAGTCTGCCCTCTCGCACAGGTCCTAATATTAGGCGTTTCATAACAGCACACCATTTGAAATTTAGTGAAAAATTGATATATCCAATTGAAATTGGTAAAATTTATTATTACAAGCAAAAAAATTCTTGCTACTATAGAAATAAAATCTCACGCCTATAACGGTCTATTTCAATCCCTTCCATACCGCTTCCCACCTTGTTATTTTGCATCCGTTCAATATCACTTTTCACCACCACTTATTGAAAGGATGCAATCATGGATATTGCATTGTCGCAAGTAACCAAATTGGAAGGTATTGCCACGCAAGACAACGGCAATTACCGCCAGTTCACCGAATTCCAAGATTTCGTGAGCGCGGTGCGCTCTATCGGAACGCTGGAGAAAAACTGCACCGATGCGCTGGCATCGTTTGACGTGCTTCAAGCCGATACCGATGGCAAAGTCATCGTTGTCGCAAAAGGTATTGATGGGGAAGTACAGTTCACGCCAAATGCCGCGTTCCGCTCGGCATTGGAGAACGTAAAAACCGCGCTCACCGCCGCGAAAGCTGCCGTTGGTGCTGTGCAACTGCCATTGCCATAATCGTTCCACACGAGGCGGCATGACGCATAAAGAATCAAGCCGAAGCCGTGAGCATAACGCTCCATCACCACAGGCTTCGGCTTTTTTTTCACCACAAACCACTATCACCATGAACGGACAAATCATCTCTGCACCAAGCGTGGTGCGGATTCCCTACGGCGGCTCTCGCACCATTCAAGTCGTTACCACGTGCGACGGCGGAAGCGTTCCACCTGATTCCTTTGCCTACATTTACGAAAGTTGGTTCCAAAATATCGGCGCGTACCAAAGCGCGGGCAATGGCTACGCCGTTGCCAACATCACGCTCACCAACGAGAACGAAACCGATAGCGCAATCACGCTGCACGAACTTGTCTATTCGTTCTGGAACGGCGACATTGCTGATGATAACCGCGACATCACCATCATCTACGAGCCACGCCGCAAAGGGCAGCCGCTATGAGCCGCCAAGCCTTCGATATTGCCGTTCACGAGCTTGGCACGGCAGAAATCTTCGGCGATACCGATAATCCCCGTATTCTTGAGTATCACCAAGCCACAAGCCTGAAAGCGAGTAGTGATGAGGTTGCGTGGTGTGCGAGTTTCATAAACTGGTGCTTGAAAAAGGCTGGTTTTACTGGCACAAACTCCGCCCGCGCACGAAGTTTTCTGGCGTGGGGCAAAGAGATTTCGCTTGAGGAAGCTCGGCGCGGCGATATTGTTGTGCTGTCGCGTGGCACAAATCCATCCTTCGGACACGTTGGCTTTTTTGCCGGACGCGAACAAGATTCCGTCTTGCTTTTGGGCGGCAATCAAGGCAACAAGGTTTCCATTTCACCATACCCTACACACCGCATCATTTCTATTAGGAGAGCAATATGAGTTCTGTAAATGTAACAAATCTCAACATTCCATCGGTTTTTCAATGGATCATGGGCGCACCAACACTCATCGGCAAAATCCAGCGCGTGATTGCGTCGGCGCAAGCAAAGAACTGGACGACCACCGCCGTCGCGCTGGTCGCGCTTTTGGCGTATTTGGGTAATCTTTTTGGTTTGCCGATTGACGACAGCACCGTGCAAATGCTGGAAGCGGCGGCAATCGCAGTGATTGGCTTCTTTACCGGCAAGCAAGTCGTGAATCCGCAAAAAGTGGATGCAGCATGGAAAGTCCTCGAAACAAGCATACTCCAACCGAGCGCGGAGGCAAAAACCAATGGACAAACTTGAACTGTACATCATCACAGGCTTGGTCTCGGTGATAGCATATTTCCTGAAAGCGTTGCATGGCGACGTGCTGGGGATTCGGAAAAATCTTCAGCACATCGAAACGGAAATCGCCGTGAAGCACCAAGCCGATGAAGACCGCGATAGGCGGTTGGAGAATGTCGAGAAGACGGTGTATAAAGAATGAAGCCTGCCTGAGCGTAATGCTCAGGCAGGCTTTTCTGTTTTGTGTAAACTCAAAATATCTGCTTGAAGAGAGTTCCACTCTCATCTGCATCATGGAGTGTAAGAACTATTTCTGCCGCACTGACCCCTTCAAAATCATCCGCTTCGCTGCGTGGCAGGTCATCTTCTATTGCCGTAATAATGTATTGCAAATTGTATTGTTGGCAGTATTTCCGTATCAAGTTGATAAAGTTGATTTTTTTGCGATTGTCAACCCCCTCAAAGATGCCATCATGGTATGCAAAACGATAAAAAGAAGAAGATGAATAAGCTGCTAAAATAGATATGTCAAATGCAGCGCAAAGAAATTTCTTGTAGCTATTACCGCGACCTGCTGCCGTGATTTCCGTTTCTTTGTCGTCTTGAATATCTGCATGAAATGTAACATTATCTTTTGTATTCGGTTCAATGTACAATAGTGCATGTGCGTTCAAAATTTCTTTGATAATGCTCCCGAACGACTTGCGAATGGCTTGGTATGTTGCAGATTGCGTATCTATCTCTTTGAGAATTTTACTTCCCAAGTCCTTGATTTCATGCTCAACTTCAAGCATTTTATCTTGCATTACCGATAGCGTATCAACATTTTGTAATTTTTCCTGCAAGCGCACAATTTCATTAGAAACTTCCGTCAATTCCCGCTGATACCGTTTATACTTTTGGAAAGAATCCTTGTCTTGGAGAGCAGATAAATAATCACTCCTCTTCTGGTCTAACTCTTCAAGTTCCTTTTCAATATTTTGCAGTTGCTCCTGTAATTGCTTCTTCCTTTCGCGGAGATGTTTGTTGCGTTCATTGGTGATGCTGATGTTAAATTCCTCAAGCTCCTCATAGCTTTTGACTAAATTTTCGGGTAGAAAAATTTGTACTTCATCAAAGATTTTTTTCATCTTCTTTACATCAAAACTTCGATGCTGCCGGATGCTGGTCGTAACTTTCTCAAGTTCATACGAGAGATTATAGCGATTGGTATTCAATGAAGAAATACGTGCTTCGAGGTTTTCAATGAGGTTGCGATTAAGTTCTTTCTCTTCTTCATAAAACTTAAAGTTACTAACAAATCTATCCAAGGCTTCGTATTGCTGCTCCTTGAGTTCAATAGCACCCCGTATTTTATCAACGTCATTAGCATTCACTGAGAAATTACGTTCAATACCTTCAATTGTTTTTTGTTGCTCTTCTTGAATTACCGCTAATTCATACTTTTTTTTCAGCAAATCACTCTGAAATCCCAACAATTCAAATATAAAAGGCTTCCAGTCTTTATCCTTGCCTCGCTTAAACTTTTCAAGCTGAAAGACATCCTGATAATCACTCTGCCCACGCAAAAAGTAGGTGAGCGATTTTCGGTAATCTATGTTCGGCAAAATGGTAAATTCAAGCTGTTGATTGAGAAAGTTTTTTGCCTCTTTCAATGACATTTCTTCATGATCCCACCCTGAGCCTTCAGCAGAAAAATCTTGATATTGCTCTTGGTGTTTGCGAAAAGCGATTTTCGTATTCGTAGCTTTGTCAGCACTGCGGCGAATCGTTAAAAACCAGCCTGAATTTAACTCAATCTCCAAGTAAAAAATATAATCCCTCAACTTGTCTTGTTGGAGTGCGAAAATATGATTATCCTTTGTAAGCTGCTTCAAAAGCATATAATCAATGACCGATAGCAGCGTGGATTTGCCCAAGTTATGCGAATCCTTGCCCATGTCGCCTTTATTGGTAACACGAGCCGCAACAACGTTCAGACCGTCGCGGAACTGCACACGGTCAAACGGAAGGTTTGCATATATTTGGCTCAGTTTCATTGGAGTAGCTCTATCGAATCAATATCACGGTGATAGGTAATTTTACCTACTAAAAACAAAAAATTGAGAGCAGGAATAATCATTTCTTGAACTTTCTTGTCATGCCGTTGAACAAGGTGAGACACAAGGTCGGAATACTCTATACTCTGTGCGGTTTGCAGCAAAAGAATCACATCCTTCGCAATATTCAAAACACAAAGTTCTACATTCAAGAATTTATGCGGCTGTAACATTGTCTTTGACTCCTATATCGCAATGATAGTACATGAAATGCAAGAGTGTGCGAATTGTTCTTTTCACACCAGACAAACCGCGTTGATTCGTAAGGTCGCTCTGAACACTTGAAAATACAGCCTCGACTAAGTGTTCTATTACCTCTTCAAAAGGACCAAAATCACTGCGTCCCAATGTGATAACTGCCCTCAAATCAACAGTAGAATCTTCATAATAATCTCGCAACAACTCATTTTTCGGGTCTTCTAAGAAGACCTCAATTTGTCTGAAGTAAGCAAGAGAGTCGCTTTGTATGTAGTCAAAATATTCTTTGCCCAGATTATTCAAAGCATTCTTACGCTCTTTGTCAATGTTGGTTAGAGATGGAAGAATCTGCTGCACCTCTTTCCCAAGTATTTTTCTATATTCGTGAAAGGTGGTAATAACCTCTTTAATATCTTCAGCGAAGAATCTCAATGCAGGTGTACGCTGATCAAGACGAAATCTTTGCACAGAGTCCGGTAGTTTATCCAAATACCCGTTTAACTGCTCAATGCCAATAATATCAACATTGGAGATGTTCAATTCCTTTTTCAGTTTATTTACCAATATATCGCGTTGAGAAGCGGTAAGTTTCCGATTTGTGAAGATGATATAATTCTCAAAAGGGCTGTCTTTTCGCCGCACTGAAAGTTTTTTGATTTCATTTTT
>JAAFHM010000375.1 GCA_013298375.1 Ignavibacteria bacterium
GCTCACACAAAACAAGGCAAGGACCGAGAAGGCTTGTTCCAAGAAGCATTCGAGAAATACCACCAAGCAGTTACCATCAAACCGGACTTCTACGAAGCATGGTACAATTGGGGAAATGCTTTAGCAAACCTCGCTCACACAAAACAAGGCAAGGAAAGAGAAGGCTTGTTCCAAGAAGCATTCGAGAAATACCACCAAGCAGTTACCATCAAACCGGACAAACACGAAGCATGGTACAATTGGGGAAATGCTTTAGCAAACCTCGCGCAAACAAAACAAGGCAAGGATGCAGAAGAATTGTTCCAACAAGCCTTTGAGAAATGCCGCACGGCAATTCAACATGGTGGACAGTCATACAATCTTGCGTGCCTCTATGCGCTACAAGGCAAGAAAGACCAAGCGCTGGAGGTGTTGGAGGTATCGCTTTCAAAACATGAAATAACGGCAGAGGTTGTCGAGAAGGATGATGATTGGAAAAACTTGCTCACGGATGCCGATTTTATGCGCATGATAGCAAAGCATAAAACCTCACGCTAAAACGCCAAGTTTTTACCCAAAAGCAATTCTCGGCTTCTCCAACCGCGACGACATATTTTTACAAAAAAGCCCTGTACGCCAGATTCCATCGTGTGTACAGGGCTTTTGCTTTTCGAGGGTAGTTTCCGAAAAAATGCCTCCCGTGCGAGTATCAGTCAGGGATTGAGGGCATTCACCCAAGAGGAATATCCCAAAACCATTAAAACTTCGGCTGCATCCCCAAATTCCACATCGTGAAGGCATACACATCCGCCGTTTCTTCAAGCGATTTTTTTGTATTGCTTGCGCCATGCCCGGACTTCGTTGCAATGCGAATCAGCACGGGATTCTCGCCTTTATGCCGCTCCTGCAACGTCGCCGCAAACTTGAAACTATGCGCCGGAACAACGCGGTCGTCATGGTCTGCTGTCGTAACCATCGTTGCGGGGTACGAAACGCCTTGCTTCAAGTTGTGGAGCGGCGAATAGCCGTAAATATACTTGAACTCCGCTTCGGTGCTTTCTGCCGAGCCGTAATCGGCAATCCAATTCCAGCCAATGGTAAATTTGTGAAAGCTCAGCATATCCATCACGCCAACCGCAGGAAGCGCCACTTTGAAGAGTTCGGGACGCTGGCACAGTACCGCGCCAACAAGCAAGCCGCCATTCGAGCCGCCCTGCATTGCCAATTTTGCTGACGACGTATAGCGCTCTTTGATGAGATATTCCGCAGCACCAATAAAATCATCAAAAACGTTTTGCTTTTTGAGTTTCATGCCCTGCTCATGCCACTTCTCGCCGTATTCGCCGCCGCCACGCAAAGTGACTTGTACAAATACGCCCCCTTGTTCCAACCACGCAATACGCAAAGGACTGAAACCCGGAAAAAGCGAAACATTAAATCCACCATAACCATAAACTAGCGTTGGGTTTTGCCCGTCCAATTTCAAGCCTTTTTTGTGAACGACAAACATCGGTACTTTTGTGCCGTCTTTGCTCGTGAAAAAGAGTTGTTTCGTTTCGTAATCTTCTGGCTTGAAGGAGACTTCCGATGCGCGAAACAGGCTTGATTGCTTGCTTGCAAGATTGTAGCGGTAAATCGTCGGTGGGAAGGTGAAGGAGGTGAAGGTGAAAAACACCTCTTTATCATCGCGCTCGCCACCAAAGCCAGAAACCGTGCCGATTGCGGGCAGTTGTACTTCGTTTTCCAGCTTGCCACTGGTGTCGTAAACATAGACGCGATGCGAAACATCTTTCGAGTACACAGCAAAAAGTTTACCACCCGCCGTACCAGCAGAAATCAGGGGTTCAGGCTTTTCAGGCAGAACTTCTTTCCAATCATTTTCCGATGATTTTGCGGGGTCAATGAGCAAAACACGTTGATTTGGGGCTTTGTAATTGGTCTGAACAAGGAGTTTATCGCCGAGATTATCCAAAACGGAAAAATCATGGTCAAATTCGCCAATAATTTTCGTGAAATCTTTCTGTCCCTTTGCCAAATCCCGCACGTAGAGCGCGTTTCCATCCTTGCCTTTGCCTCTGTCGGAAATAGACAATATCAAAAAGCGCTCGTCATCGGTAACGCTCACGATATGGAAGCGCTGAGGGTTTTTGCTATCCTCAAAAATCAACTCGTCTTTGCTTTGGTCAGTGCCAAGTTTGTGGTAAAAAACTTGATGATTTTCATTCTTTGCCGAAAGGAGCTTGGTTGTATCGGGCGGCGCGGGATAACGGCTGTAAAAAAAGCCGTCTTTGTACCACGAAATACCCGACACTTTCACCCAACGCAGACGGTCGGTGAGTTTTTTGCGCGTAGCAATCTCCATAACGTTGATTTCAAGCCAATCCGAACCACCGGACGACAAGCCGTATCCCCAATATTTCGTGTCGTTGGAAATAGAGGAAGCGCCCAGACGCACCGTTCCATCAGGCGAGAGTGCATTGGGGTCAAAAAAGACTTCCGGCTTGCCTTCTAACCCTTTTTGAATATAGAGAACAGATTGATTCTGCAAACCGTCATTTTTCGAGAAAAAGTAATATTCACCTTTGCGTGAAGGAGTCGAATATTTGGGATAGTTGTAAATCTGCTCCAAACGTTTTGCCAGAGCGCCTCGGTAAGGGATTTGGTCTAAATAACCAAACGTTACTTTGTTCTCCGCTTCGACCCATTTTGCTGTCGCGCTGGATGTGTCGTCCTCCAGCCAATGATACGGGTCGGCGACTTTTGTACCAAAGTAGGTGTCGGAGTGTTCAGTTTTCAAGGCTTGCGGATATTGGAGCGGTTTCTGTTGTGCAGGTGTCATACTCGAAGTGGTAAAAATAAAAACAAGAACAAGAGCAATACGGTACATAGTTGGTAAGGGGTTGAGTGAAGAAAAATGAGGTTCGGAGAGCTTGAATGCAAGGTTTGATTGTGAATGGGTTTTTAAATGCAATATTCCTCCGCCAAAATAACCATAAATTGTCTGAGTATCAAGGCGAGATTTGGCGAGGACGTGATATGAAATAGCTTAATGTGAGGGCAATAGCGCTCATCCCATTTTTCGCATAATTCATCCCAATCTTTTTTCCGCCCCCCAGTTTTTTATGTAGGTTCGCTTTACCTTTGTTCCTTTTTCACTTTTTCAGTTCGTTCTATGAATATCTTCAACAATACGTTTTTGCTGCGTTTTGCCGTTGCCCTGATATTGCTCATTCATGGAGCAGGAGGAATGTTTAACGGCGGTATCAATGCCTTTGGCAATCTCTATCTGAACCAAGTTGGTTTTGCACCTTTTGGTCTTTATCTGGCATGGGCAATTAAGCTATCGCACCTTGTTTGTGTGGTTTGTTTGCTGTGGGATAAATATATTTTTTATCCGGCACTCATTACTATCGTGATTCTGATTGCAGGTATTGTTATGATTCACGGACGCGAAGGCTGGTTTGTCGTTGGTGGGGGACGCAATGGCGTGGAATTTAACTTCTTACTTATCTTTGCCCTCCTGACGCTCATGTTTCCTCATGGTTTGCGGAAAAATACCCCTCTGATGGATAAAGAGAAATGAGACGGTGATGAAGAAAATACAATAGGGCAAAATCTCTGTCCCGCGTAACTCACAGTTCGTCACAATAATTTTTGTCGCCGACTTTTGCCTTCATATTTTCGTCCTGTAACTTCCTCCAAAATCATCAAGGAATCAGCCCCAGTGCGTGGTTGATACGTTTTCCGCATAGAGAAAATTGATTGTTCCTTTCGTTTTCAAATCTTCGGTGTCCGTGTGTACCGCGCACAGATTCCTTGATGTTTTTTTTCATTGTATGCACAAGTAATATTTACTCATGCAAAAGCCTTGTCCATCATCACTTTCTGCAATAACGCTCTGTATCTTGCTTTTTCTACTGCCATTGCTAACGGCGTGTGCGGGAGAGAAAATGGTCACAGGCGTAGTCGATGAACGACCATCTGGAAGCCGCATTATTGCTGCAACAATAGAAGGTCGCACGCTCAGTATTTATCTTCCGCAAGGCTATGATTCGGCAGTGAAGGGCGGCACGACGCGCTTTCCCGTTGTGTATTTTTATGACGGGCAAAGTGTTTTTTGGGGGCTTGGCGCAGCACAAATTTTGGATGAATACATCGCTGCAAAGCTCATCAAACCGATGATTCTGGTTGGGGTGCATAGCTCCTCGGAGCGCACCAGCGAAACTGTACCATATAACGACGCATGGATACAAGCGAATTGGGGACGCTACACACCCCGCGCCCAGGAGTTTGCGGAACTGCTCAAAAACCGCATTATTCCAATAATTGATGAGCAATATCATACCGACAAACGCTCTGAAAACCGTGCCATTATGGGCTATTCGCTTGGTGGTTTGTTCGCCGGATGGTGCGCACTGCATTATCCCGAAACCTTTGGTATGGCATCATGTTTTTCACCATCGTTTTGGGTAGCGGACGAGCAGTTTTTTGTAGAGGCAAAAGCAAGTACAAAGCCGCTTCAACGCTTCCGTTTTGATATTGGCGCGACAACAGGCGAATGGAATTATTATGTGCCTCTTCTGGTAATTTTGAAGCAAAAAGGCATGAAGGCGGGAGAGAATTTGATGTACTACGAAGACCCAAAAGGCAGACACGACGCGGTTTCGTGGCAAGAGCGTCTGCCGGATGCACTGCTCATGTTCGCCGGTGTACAAGCCTCAAACGCGCCTCCAGACTCTGTTGTATCATGGAATATCGAAACCGAAATTATTGCCAGTGCATCCACTCCGGGACGCTTTTTCCTTCGCCTCAATCCGATTGTCACGCTCCAAAGTGGTATTCGCTACTCACTTGCCACCGAAGCCGCTTATAAACTGGCGAATGAGCAAGACGGCGCATTAGCGACCGATGGACGTTTTGAATTTCGCAGCACACGTGATTTGGAGGTTGATATTGCGTACAAACATCTCAAAAAGCGCGTTATTATTAGCTACGCAGATATTCAACGGCGCATGGGGAAATAACTATTATCAACGCCCACACTTCATTTTTCAACATATTTTCGGAAAAACTATGATTCACAACATGAGATTTTATGCGATTTGTGTGGTTTTCTTCTCCACTTTTTTACACCAAGGGCTAGCGCAAGAAAAA
>JAAFHM010000501.1 GCA_013298375.1 Ignavibacteria bacterium
TGTCTGCGCTTTTCTATCGCGAAGGGCATATTGACCGAGGCGATCTACCATACGACAACGCCGAGACCGCACGACGACAGCGTTTGTGGCTCTATTACGAAGATGAAGTCAATACATCGGTCAATGCTTCCTCGTCGTGGTTGCATAAATTTGAGCAGCCCGGACACACGCTTAGTGTCAATCTCAACTACACGTTTCACCGCGAGGACGAGAAATTTTATTTTTCTAATACTCTCTACGCCGCTAGTGGTGCGCCCCGCACAAGCGAAGATTCGACGGCGCTCATTGCCGATGAAAATGTGAGCGACCTCAATATTGAGTATGTACGTCCCTTGGAGGCGGGGCGTATCGAATTGGGAACGAAATTTCGCTGGCGAGTTATTCCAACGAGAATGATATTTTTGCCGGGCGCAAATTCCACCTTGGATCTGAGCGCCGCAGGTTCTGCGACCTACAACGAAACGATATCCGCTCTTTACGGCAATTATGTTTTTGAGAACAGATTTGTTGAAATTGAAGCGGGCGTGCGTTTGGAATATGTGAATGTTGGCTATGCGATTGATCCAAACCAGCGCATTTACAAAAGCGACGGCTATAATTATTTACAGCCCTTTCCCAGTATTCGTGCGGCGTACCTGTTCGATGAGCGCAACAAAATTTCACTCTTCTACAACCGCCGCGTTGACAGACCCGACGAATCAGATTTGCGTATTTTCCCCAAATACGACGACCCCGAAATTTTAAAAACCGGTAACCCTGCACTGCGTCCGCAATTCACACAAACCCTCGAACTTGGCTACAAAACAACGTGGGAGCAAGGCTACATCTATGCTGCGGCGTATCATCGCATCACAAACAACATTCTGACGCGCATACTAACCCTTACGCCGAACACGACGATTATCAATTCAATTTCACAAAATGCCGGAAATGGCTTTAATACAGGCTTTGAGGTGATTTGGAATCAAGGCGTTGGGCAATGGCTCAGTTTTAGCCTTGCACTGAATGGCTATCGTAATACCATTAGCGCCTTCAATATTGTGAACACCTATCCTTTCAACACGCCATTCTCTGCGGCTGAAGAGACTGCATACTCCGGCAATGCCAAGGTTAATGCGCTTTTTCACATTACCGATGGGATTGATGCGCAACTAACGGGCGTTTATTTGGCTCCCGATGTGATTCCACAAGGGAGAATTGATTCACGCTTTGCGGTGGACATTGGTGCAAAAGCTGCGCTGCAAGGTGGTAAAGGAGAACTTTTTCTCAATATGAGCGATGTTTTCAACACTATGCAAATCCGCAAGAACTTCCAAAGTACAGGCGTTCGGGTTCTTTCGACAGATTTATTTGAGACACAGGTGATTCGGCTGGGGTATAGCTACAAATTTTGAACCCATTACGCGGGAAAGGTATTGAACAGGGGTGAATCTCAAAAGCCAGTATTCATAGGGCTTCTGGGCTTTGTCTCTTCTTGAGTTCTTCCTTGTCAAGGCGGCTAACACGTTGTTTATCTGCATCAATGAGATGATTGTTCTGAATGAGGGGGATTTGCGCTAATACCGCATTACAACTAGGCTGAATACCGTTTCTTTTGTATTTTTGCGGGAAAATATTCTCTCTTTTTTCTTGTACTGCTATGAAAAAAAATATACAGAAATCACCCCTTCATGCTTTTTCGGCGTGGAATCTGGATATTGTCGAAAAAGACTTATCGCTTCGGCAAATGCGCTCACATCCACTTCTCACAGAATGGCTGAAAAACAAGTATTCCGGTACTGCGGAAGAAAAAAAACTGATTGAAAAACAACGAGAGATTCTTGCGGAGAACGTCATTTTTTGGAACGAAGACGAACTCAAATTCAAGTTTTTAGGTCCATTGATGCAAATTGTAAATTTCGACGAAGACCAGCGTTTTCGAGCCTTTACCCAACGCAAGTTGGAAGCAATCGTCCAAACGGCAAAGGGAGAAACTATCCGCATCGGCGGAACAGTAGATTTTATGATCGCCACAGGGCGCGTCAATCCTCGTGAACCGTTTTTCTTTTTGCATGAATACAAAAAAGAGCGTGGAAGCAGCGACGACCCGCTTGCACAAGTTATCGTAGAGATGCTGGCGGCAAGGACACTGAACGGCGACGATGCACCCATGTACGGCTGTTATATCGTTGGGCGGAATTGGTTTTTTGTGGTCTTGGAAGGCAGGAATTATGCGGTAAGCGATGCTTTTGTTGCCACACAGGACGATATTTTCCAAATTGTTGCTATCTTGCAAGCGACAAAGCGGTATGTAAAAGCACGAGTAGATGCCATGCAGAATTGATGCGGCTTTTGATGCTGAATTCCCCTTCAAAGAGTGTAGCGCAAAATGACACAAAACCAAGACACAATGCGGATATCCCACTACCGACCTCTTTGCCGTTGCTGGTTGATAGCGTATTTTCTTGTGTCATCAATAGCCACTACCGCTCTTTTGTCGCAATCACAACCCCCACCAAACCCTGCTGCCAAACGCTTTGCCCCATCACGTTCTCTCAACACCTACCACTTCCAAACGCGCATCTATACAGTCGATGACGGCTTGCCGACGAACCTGACGAAAGATATTGTTTCCGATAAGCATGGATTTGTGTGGATCGCCACCGATGCAGGTTTGGTGCGGTTTGACGGCTATCATTTTCTCACGATTTCCGAAGGACTGCCCAGCCGTTATGTAAAAAAACTCCTGCCACTGCGGGATGGAAGGCTGCTTGCAGCAACGGACGGCGGTATTGTTGAAATTGAGACCGATGGCGAAACAGCGCGTGTTCACGTGCTTCTTCGTGCGAGTCCTCAGCCGAGTGATTCCACGATTGTTTATCCTAAATCGCTCTTTGAAGATGCTTCGGGAACGCTATGGATTGCCGAACCAAATGCGATTGTGCGCGTTATCACCCCTCCACTTTTGAAACAAACCTCTGGAAATCCTATCAAACCTCGTCTTCAGCGTTACCAGTTTCCTGCTCAATACGCTTCCAATAGTGTCGTGCGCTCGTTTATGTTTGCTCAAGATGCCGCAGGAACGATGCTTGTGAGCGGCTATGCGGGGTATTGCTATTGGTATAATCCCAATCGTGATGCCTTTTCATTTCTTGCGCTCAAGCAGCCTGTGGGCTTGATTCACGACGTTTGTGCAATGAATTCGCAACGCGGAGAATTTCTCGCCGCAACACAAAAAGGAATCCTGCACATCCGCATTCAGGCTATTACACCCGAACAAGCACCACCAACCTCAAAAAAATCACGAGGGCAGTTTCTGCCAATCAACGTTGAGACCCTCATCATTCCTACGTTGCCAGAAGCATCCGCCATTGTGCAATCGAAGCGGAATGGTATGATTTTTTGCGGCGCGTGGTACAACGGCATTCACCATATTGCACCGCAGCATCTCACCGAACAGCGCGAAATCTCACCGCTTCAACGCATTAATACGCTTTGGGAATCACAAAGTGGTGTAATTTGGGCAAGCAGCGACCAAGGAATGTGCCTCATAGCGCCATCACCGATTGACCATCTTGCGAATACTTCCGGGAGAACGCCATTTTTGAGCCATATTGCTACCGATACAAAAGGCAATATTTATGGAATCAACGGCGAATCACTTTATCGCATAGACCGTGAGCGGCTTTCCTGCTCAACTCTTGCTACAAAACCGCAAAGTTCGGCGGAACTTTTTTCTATCGTCTGCGACAGCACGGGCGCGGTGTGGGTGAGTAGTTTGAGTGGTTGGCTTATGCGCTGGCAGAATAGCGAAATGCGCGTCGTTTCCGAGAAAAAT
>JAAFHM010000563.1 GCA_013298375.1 Ignavibacteria bacterium
GTCCACAAGCGTTTATGCTCGGTGTGCAGACCGAAGCGCATCTCGTCACTGAAGTAGCGGTCTTTGCTATCGGTATCGGCACGATATTCTTCTTTGAATGCTTCTTGTTTCTCTAGGTCTTGTTTACAAACTGAGAAATAGTATATTTGTGTTGAATAGTAACTACTGACCATCAAGCAAATACCTATGTCAGAAGACCATCGTTACGAACTCACCGACTACCAGTGGGAGCATATCGCTCCTCACTTGAGCGGTAAAAATGGCGACATTGGTCGCCCATGCGACGATAATCGCCGCTTCATCAATGGTGTCCTGTGGATTACCCGTTCTGGTGCCCCGTGGCGTGACCTGCCCGATCGCTACGGTAAATGGGGAACGGTCTTTCAACGATATAACCGCTGGTCGAAAGCCGGGCGATGGGAACATCTCTTTGCTCTGATTGCCGAAAAAGAAGGCATTGACCTTGATTGGGCAGCCGGAGATTCGACGGTCATTCGAGCGCACCAACACGCCGCTGGGCAAAAAAAAAAAGAATCTGACGGTACACCAAGCCCTGATGCCTGTCTTGGGCGCAGTCGTGGCGGGTTCTCCACTAAATTGCATGGCATGAGCGATGCCTTGGGGAATCCTGTCCGTTTTCTTCTTACGCCGGGGCAAGATGCCGATATTTCTCACGCTCAGGACCTTGTTGGCGATTACCGACCTGATGCGTTTATTGGCGATAAAGGCTATGATGCCGATCACTTTGTTGAGTGGCTTACCGAAGAATCCATTGAGCCAGTCATCCCTTCACGGCGTTCACGGACAGTACAACGGCAGATTGATAAAAATTTGTACCGTGACCGTAACAAGATTGAGCGCCTCTGGAACCGTCTAAAGCATTGTCGGCGCATTGCTACCCGATACGACAAAACTGCTCGCAATTATCTGTCCTTCGTTTTTCTGGCAAGCACCATTTTATGGCTCTTGTAGAATTTGTAAACACGACCTAGGCATTGTCAAAAAAATAGCGAATCTTCGTGGTGCTTGATTGGATGCGGCAAATATGAACTTTTTCTGCTAACTACACAAACGATTTAACGACTTCTTGCGAAAATCCTGAATAAATTGTATCTTTGCGGTTCGTTCAAAATATCTTCTCACTTTTGCTATATCATCATGGCATCCAGAGATAAAAAAGATTCGGCAATGAAAGAATACATTGTCAATCCGGTGGCAATCCGCCTTGATTCTTCCGATAGAGGCAGTATTTACGAGGCAATTACGGCAATGGGTTTGCGTTCTCGTCAGATTAACGACGACATCAAGCAACAACTCCAAGCCCGTATGCAGCACATTGATCCGCTTGAAGACGAGACGGAGTACGGAAATTATGACCAAATGCAAATCAGCAAAGAATTTGACAAAATTCCGAAGCCGACCTTTATTGCAATGCGCGAAATCTATGAGCGCAAGCTGTTCTATCGCGTCGATGAGCCGCTTCCGCAGGATTATCCGCCGCCAATGTAAAAGGACGCTTGAACATTCCAGCCGTCGCATCAGCACTTCTTGAGCGACGGCTTTTTTTGTGATACGGCATTTGAATTTCACGCTTGAAAAGCGTATTTTCCTGCATCGTGCTGTAAATGTGTTCGTTTGTTATACTGTTTTTGGACAAGCAGCGTGGAACAACCCGGTATAAAACGGCTCTATTACTCCATCGGCGAGGTTAGCAATCTCGTTGATGAGGAGCAGTATGTTCTGCGCTATTGGGAAACAGAATTTGAAGCACTCCGCCCGCAGAAAAATCGCGCTGGCAACCGTATCTACAATGACCGCGACATTGAGATTATCCGCACCATTCAGCAGCTTTTGCGCATCCGCCGTTTTACCATTGATGGCGCAAAAGACCATTTGAAAACCCTCTATTTCCCGATGGATGAGACGGAGCATCCCGATACGCCCGAAACACCGCTCGCAGAGGCAAGTCTGGTAGCGGGTTCATCTGGTGTCGCACTGCCTATCGTTGAGGATACTCCCTCACAACGCGCCGAAGAAATTATCGAACATTTGTCAGAGAGCGCTTCAATGCTTGTTGCAAACGGGGTATCGGAGAGTCATCATACCACCTCCCACGAAATAGCAATGGTAACAAGTACAATCGCGCCCATTATCGCACCAAGCACGGCAGCACCGCATCTTCACGCTTTTTCGAGAACCGTGCAGGCGGAATCTCTCAATACCACCGAAACACTGCCGTCCATCCTTACGATTTCGTCACCGACGGAAGCGTCTATCGAAGAGTCTTCTGAGCATTTTCACGCCGAAAGACCGCTCACACACGGCGAATTATCGGCAGAATTGGGTGCGGAACAATCAACAACACCCGTCGTGGAGGCGGATGCCGCAGGTATATCAGCAGAATTGGTATCGCCGGAGCAGCCCTCCCAAAAAGTCGATGCAGTGATGCTTTTCAACCGTGCCGAACTCTTGAATTTGCGCGACGCATTGCGTCAGGTCTTGCAGTTTCTTGAGTCCTCACCCGACCATTCCGACGTTTCTTCAGCCACTTCCGCCATCGAACCACGTATCTAAGCGCTTTGTATGTTCCTTATTGATAATATTTTGGTTGATGAATCCATCGTCAGTACGCTATTTCTCTGCGAGTTGAATAAATGCAAAGGTGCGTGCTGTACGATAAAAGGCGGTCAAGGCGCACCAATGCTGGATGAAGAGGTCGAGCTTGTCAAACAAGCCATCAAACCTGCCTCGAAATATCTCACCGAGCGTTCAAAAGCGGAAATTGCCAAGCACGGTAGCTACGAAGGCACTCCGGGCGAATACACGACGCGCTGTATAGAGGATGCTGATTGTGTATTTGTTTTCTACGAAGGCGATGTGGCAAAATGCGCTATCGAAAAGGCGTATTTTGAAGGTCGCTCAGAATTTCGCAAGCCATTGTCCTGTCATCTTTTTCCTGTTCGCCTTACCGATTTTAATGGGGCGTATTTGTACTACGACAAATTTGACGAATGTGCGCCTGCGCTGGAATATGGCGCTCGTCAAAATGTCCACATCCCCGAAACAGTCAAAGATGCGCTTATTCGCGCCTTTGGCGAGGAATGGTATGCAAAACTTGATACGCTTGTGCAGGATAGAAAATCGTGAGTGGCGACGGCGACGGTACTTGCCCTGCCCCAAAACTCCGCACTAAACTCAATACTTCCCAAATTGCAACCATTCAGGTACGCTGAATGCTGTGGTATTCACCCCCTTGATAAAGGGGGAGCGGGGGGATTAAAACGGTGGAATGCCGCATTAGATCACTCGTTATACGCAGGAAATCCCCCGTTCCCCCTTTATCAAGGGGGCGAATGAGTGAAATTATCGTAAGACC
>JAAFHM010000062.1 GCA_013298375.1 Ignavibacteria bacterium
TACCAACCGAATGACGGCTTCTTCGCCTTCATGGTAGATACGCGATATGTCGCTGCGGCTTAGACGGGGCATGATTCTAGCTATGAAATTTTCGTTCCATTTTTTTTAGACCTGACCAGTTACGTTGAAATTGAGATAAAGTTCTACGACCCACATAAAACCTTGTCTCTACGCTTGCCCTAATCCAGCCCTCTTCCAGAGAAAGAGGGCTTCAGAAGCAGTTGATTTTCTTTACTTAGCGCCTCTAGGAAAAGGCGGGGGATAAGGACAAAAATGGGCAATTTTATCTAAACTTCAGTCTTTTAGAAAATGACCCAAAATATCATTACTTCCGCACTCTCTAGCAGCCGCGCCGCCAGCCACCACCGCGCCGCCAGCCCCAAGGGCGCGGAGCGAAAAATGCGTTTGGACGTGGAGCAAAATAGACAGGCGGCGGAGCGACAAAGCCCGGACGCGCTCCATAAAAGTAGGCTGGTGGCGGAGTTGGGCGGTAAAATCTCCCGCCTCGGTCGCCAAACATTCGTGGTTGCGCACAGGACAAACTAAGGCTTGCAAGCGTTATGCCTACAAAGGCAACGAACAATAACCGTTTCATGGCAACACCTTCACATATTGGGGTGAGAAAGACTGTGTGGGGATACTTGTCTGACGCGGCAATTCCTGAAATCGTTTAATCTCTTCAATTCAGAGAGGCACATTCCCACCGGACTCACGTTCAAGCCAAATTGTGACCGGACCATCATTCACTAATTCCACCTCCATCATTGCCCCAAAAATTCCTGCTTCGACGGATAAACCGCTTGTTTGCTTGAGATGCGCAAGCATTTGTTCGTAAAGTGGTTTTGCCATTTGTGGTGGAGCTGCGTTGATGTAGCTCGGACGCAAGCCTTTCTGCGCATCGGCATAGAGCGTGAACTGCGAGACCAGTAAAATTGAGCCTTCCACATCAGCGAGAGAACGATTCATTTTCTCCTCGTCGTCATTAAAAATGCGCAGTTTCGTGATTTTAGCGCACATCCACTCGACTTCACTTATCGTGTCGGTAGCGGCAATGCCCACCAAGACCAGCAAACCATGAGCTATCTGCCCGACAATCTGCCCTTCGACTGTTACCGATGCTCGTTTTACGCGCTGAATGAGGATTCGCATAGTGTTGAGAAAAATGTCATTGTTGAAATTTACGGATGCCGGACAAGCAATAATCCCCATACCTTATCGAACGGATGCACCGATGCTACTGCTCCTTGCGTGTTCACAACATCACCACCCTCATTGAACCATCGAAAAATTCCACCGCGAAGATTGTAGCAATGTTTCGCACCAGAGGCTTTTGCTAACGATTCTACGCGCAAAAGCGCATCACTACTGCGTTTCCCGACAGAGCAGTACACAACGAGATTTTTTCCTTTGAAAGCAGCACCATACCGATTGACAAAATCATCGGGAAAAATCGCCGGAGGCAGATGCAAAGCGCCCTTCAAGTGGCTTTCGTTGTATTCGGCTTCCTCACGAACATCAAGGAGAAGAATATCATCGGGACGCGATGCCATCTGTGCTGCAAGTTCATTCGGTGAAATTTCTGCAACGGGAGCAGACAAGTGTACAAGCCATTCCACGATATGCAGGGCAGAGTTTTGAATTATCCTTGTTGGCAAGAGCAGCAAGACAAATACGCCGATGACGAGCGCGACGACAGCAGAAAGCAAGGGTTTGGAAAGCATATTCGGAGTTAATGATATTGCTCAATATTTTGACCAATATACTGAAAATGAGGAGAAATTATACCTATCAAACTCTTTTTATGCCCAAAGACAGCAAATCCCGCGCAGAACAAGATTCTATGCGGGATTTGCTACGATGTGGTGAGAGTACGACGATTGTCGCTTCTTCTTTCGGTAATGTTATTTCACAAAAAGCATTTCTTGATAGGTCGGTAGTGGCCAGAGGTCGTCAGGGACGATTTTCTCTAGCTTATCGGCAAATTCACGAACTTTTGCCATTGCAGGAATGACCTTAGCTTGCATATGTTTTGCTTTGCTATGAACCGTGTCGCCGCCTTCGTCAGCATTGACGGCAACCAATTTATCAAGCGCGTCTTTGAAACCATCAACAAGAGTAACTGCTTCTTTGAGGGATTTTTCCAAACCTTTGGAACTCGCGCCGACAGCCTTCATGCTTTCCAGTGTCTCAGCTAGGCTACGCACATACCGCGAAGCTGCTGGAAGAATGCTGCGCTGCCCAAGTGATGCGGTTGTTTCGCCTTCGATGTTAATGGTCTTGAAGTATTGGTCAAGCAAGATTTCTTCCCGCGCAAACCACTCGCGCTCGTTCAAAACGCTATATTTACCAAAGAGAGCAATGTTTTTCTTCGCATGGAAGGCTTCCAATGCCTCCAACGACGTGTTTTTGATGTACAGACCGCGCTTTTTCGCTTCTGCTTTCCACTCGTCGCTGTAACCGTCGCCACCGAAAATAATACGCTTATGCGCCTTTGCGACTCCCTGCAATACCTCTTGCAGAGCGGCTTCCAGTGTCTTTTTTGCTTTTAGGTGTTTTTCTACTTCGTCCGCCAATTCATCAATTGCTTCAGCCGCAATCGTGTTCAGAACCACAAGCGGGAACGAAATGGATTGACTCGAACCCACGGCACGGAACTCGAATTTGTTGCCTGTGAAAGCGAAGGGGGACGTACGGTTGCGGTCGCCGGCATGGAGCGGCAGTGGCGGCAATACTGGCGTTCCCAGACCAAGCAAATCCTTGGTTTCTGATTTTTTCGCCTTGCCTTTTTCCAGTTGTGTAAAGATTTTTTCTAACTGGTCACCCAAGAACACCGAAACAATCGCTGGTGGCGCTTCATTTGCGCCGAGGCGGTGGTCGTTTGCTGCTGTCGCAATGCTTACTCGGAGCAGGTCTTGATGCTTATCTACTGCCTTCAAAACGGCTGCGCAGAAAAAGAGGAATTGCATATTATCATGCGGAGTATCGCCCGGCTCCAGAAGGTTCATTCCGGTATCGGTAGAAAGCGACCAATTTGTGTGCTTGCCGCTTCCATTCACGCCTGCAAAGGGTTTTTCATGCAGAATACAGACCATACCGTATTTGCGGGCAGTTGTGCGCAAAACCTGCATCGTAAGTTGTTGGTGGTCAGCCGCAACATTAGTATTTTCAAAAATCGGTGCAATTTCAAATTGCCCTGGCGCAACCTCATTATGGCGTGTTTTCACGGGAACACCCAATCGGTACAATTCTTCCTCGACATCGGTCATGTACGACAAAACACGGTCGGGAATCGAACCGAAGTAGTGATCTTCAAGTTCTTGTCCGCGTGGCGGCTTTGCACCGAAAAGTGTGCGACCGGAAAGCAGTAAATCCGGGCGGTTGTAGGCAAAATCTTCGTCAATAAGGAAATATTCTTGTTCTGCACCAACGGTAGAATATACCTTGGTTGCCTTCACACCAAAGAGTTTCAAGGCGCGGAGAGCCGATTTATTCACTGCTTCCATAGAGCGGAGCAGGGGAATTTTATGGTCAAGTGCTTCGCCCGTCCACGATGCAAACGCCGTCGGAATGCAGAGCGTAGCACCTTTGGGGTTTTTCATAATAAACGCTGGCGAGGTAACGTCCCACGCCGTGTAGCCACGCGCTTCAAACGTCGCACGAATACCGCCGGAAGGGAAGGACGACGCATCGGGTTCGCCTTGAATTAACTCTTTGCCCGAAAAACGAGCAATAGCGCCGCCACCAGAGTTTGGCGTGATAAAGCTATCATGCTTTTCTGCTGTAGAACCCGTAAGCGGTTGGAACCAGTGCGTGAAGTGCGTTGCGCCGCGCTCAATCGCCCAATCTTTCATCGCCACAGCAACGATGTCGGCAATTTTCGGGTCAACGGGCTTGCCAAGGTCAATCGTTGCCATCAAACCATTAAACACGTCTTTGGGCAGCTTTTGACGCATAATGTCAATGCTAAAGGTGTCGTCGCCAAAGATTTCATCGGACGAAGGACGTTTTTCCGTTTGAGAATGTCCGTTTGGGATAAATTTGCGGGCTGCCGCTACGACATCGTAACGGCGGGTTGCTGTATGTGCCATAGTTCTCTCTGAAATTGTGATGATGGTGAGAAAATATAAGGAATTGTGTTTATTGCTAGTGTTTCGTTTTTCCATTAGCTGGGGCAAGCGTAGAAGGCTTCGTACCGGTATCAATCGACAAGGATTCGTGATGCGTCGAAAGGATGATGTTGGTCAAGGTCTTTTTAACACCACTCCATTCCTGCATTCGTGAAAGGAGTTGTTCAAGCGAACCGGGGCTGGTTGTGCGAATTTTTACGAGGTGCGAAGCGTCGCCCGTAACGGCGTGGCATTCCATAATTTCTGGCTCTTTCGTGCAATTATCCAGAAATTTTTTGTAATTATGGCTTCCTTCAACCGTTACCAAGATAAACGCAGCGATATTTAATCCAAAAGCGTCGGGTTGTAATTTCGCAAAATAGCCCTTTATTATGCCGCGCTCTTCCAACTTGCGGACGCGCTCGCTGACGGCTGGAACGGATAAATGAACAATTTCTGCCAGTTCGTTGAAATGTGCGCGTCCATTTTTTTGGAGAATATCGCAAATAACTCGGTCAACGTCGTTCAGGATGTGTGATGCCATAAATCCAAAAAAAAATATATCGTGAATGAAAAAGCAAAGCCGAATTAGTTTAGGAAAAACCTATCACAAACATAAAACTTTTAAGTTCAAAATCCAAATTTTTTAGAAAAAATTATGCTTGTTTTTGACCCTATATGCGCGATAGCGACCCCGCCCGGTTCAGCCGGACTAGCAATAGTCAGGCTTTCCGGCACGGGCTGTTTCGCCATAGCCGACCAATGCTTTCGTGGGAAAACCACTATTCAAGCAGCGAAAAGTCATACGATTTTGTACGGCACATTTGAGCAAACACAAGGCACAATGCGGCTCCCCATTGATCAAGTAACGGCATTTATTTACCGTGCGCCGAATTCTTACACTGGCGAAGATGTTGTAGAATTTGGCTGTCACGGAGGAAGTATCGTCTCGGCGGAAGTGGTTGAGACGCTCATAGCTGCCGGAGCGCGTCACGCCGAACCGGGCGAGTTCACCAAGCGGGCTTTTTTGCATCAAAAAATGGACTTAACACAAGTGGAAGCCGTCGGCGACCTCATTCACGCTGTTTCCAAGCAGGGAAGCCACGCTGCAGCACAGCAACTCATGGGCGGCTTTACGCGGCGCTTGGCGGAACTCCGTGAGAAACTCTTGGAATTATGCGGCTTGTTGGAATTAGAGTTGGATTTTAGCCAAGAAGACATTGAACTTATTGACAAAAAAGTGTTGGCAGAGAAAATTGAGGAAACACGAGGGTTTTGCGTGAGTTTGGCACAAAGTTTTCGCTCGGCGGAAATTGTTCGGTCGGGCTATAGTGTGGGCATTGTGGGCTATCCGAATGCAGGAAAATCTTCGCTCTTGAATGCACTCTTGGAACGCAAACGTGCCATCGTCAGCGCGACTCCCGGCACAACGCGAGATTATATCGAGGAAGTGATTCATTGGGAAGGCGCGGCAATACGCCTCATAGACACGGCGGGCATACGCGAAAGCCAAGACACCATCGAAATTGAAGGCATTGCACTCGCCGCAGAGCTTTTGCAGGAATGCCATTTGATACTGGTTTTGAATGACGTGAGCGAAGGCGAACATCATTCCAACCCTCTTCTGCACAGCCTTCAAGCGAACTTTCCCGACGCAGAGTTTGCGCTTGTGCAATCAAAAACCGACCTTGTACATGGCGGCAATACTAGCATTCATCAGTCGCTTTCTCTCTCCGTCCACAACGGCGACGGCATCGTTAATCTCAAGCACGTACTGGCGCAGAAAGCCCGCTCCGCCACCGAAACCATCAATGACGCGCTCATCAACGCCCGACAAGCCGCATTGCTCCAACAAGCCGCCGATGCACTGTCAAAGGCGCGAGAAGCGGCACTCGCGGGCGAATCCAATGAATTTACCTCTCTCGACCTCCGTGCGGCACTGAAACACATTGGCGAAATTACGGGTGCGGTCTGGAACGATGATATTTTGAATGGGGTGTTTGGGAAGTTTTGTATTGGGAAGTGAGGTGGGGGGGCTTTGCGAAGGCGGTTACTGCTTTGCTTGCTGAGTAGTTGTATCGTTGTTGTTGAGAATGTCAGAAATACGGGCAATTTCTCGAGCAATTTCTTGAATCGCAGCACGGGCTTCGGAAAGATTTTGACTATCCACCAAAGCACTCAAGGCTCTGCGCTGCTGAAGAATTTGATTCATAATCGTCCGGGCTTGTTGATTATTACTGGACAAAACTCTGTTTTCGGTTAAAGCAATAAAATCATCAAGATTGAGTCTGCTGGAACGCTGCCCGTCAACCTCTCCCAATGAAACCAGTGGTAATGCTCCTGTCCCAACAACCAAGGGACGATCAGCATCCATAGGATTGCCCAGCAAGCCCAATCGGCGACCACCGCGAGCCAATTTATCACTCACCGACAAGCGCTGAACAAGTGATTGGGCAAAACTTCGTGTACGTTTAGCAATATATGCCATTTCTTGAGCAGCCCTTTTATACTCATCTCGCTCACCGACAACAGTAACTTCCTCAAGAGTATAGGTCTGCAAACTATCAATGGCTTTTGCCGACAGTTGGCTGCCGCATTGCGTTCGGAGCATCTCCAAGGCAGGTTTATAGCCAAGTTTCACCGATGCGGTCAAATCCGTGCAAGCATCTTGAGGTTTGCCCATGTCTATCAAGATTCCTGCCCGCACCATATACGCCTGCGCATAACCAATGTCCAGATTGATAGACTTCGTAATGGATTCGAGGGCATTGGGCAAGCGGCGCTGTTTGATGTTCATCACCGCCATTTGGAAGTGAATATCGGGATTCGTCGAGTCAATTCGTGCAGCATCCGCAAAATCGAAATCGGCTGTTTCGTAATCATTCAGACGAATCGCGGTTAAAGCGCGCAAGTAATAGGCTTGAGCATGATTGTTATTCATGGAGATTACTTGGCTAAAATCTTTGACTGCTTCCATATACTGCTGTTGTTCATAGCGCAGAGAGCCGCGTAGAATATATGCCTCAGCACTATTGGGGTCTTTCTGAATGGCGGTTGCCATGTCTGCAAAAGCGCTATCAACGCGGAGAATGCGGGCATTGAAAAGACCTCGTTGCAAATAGGCGGCTGCACTATCGCCCGAACCACGCACAACGTCGGCGAAGATGTGTATTGCACCAACGGTATCGCGCAGCATCAAGCGCACCATTGCACGATCGGCATAACTACGCCAGTTTTGGGGTGTTTGGGCAAAGACTGCTGAAGGAAGTAGTGCTGCAAAAACGAGGGCAATAATCAATCGCATAAATGTCGGAGAAATGGTGTTGAAGAAAATTGTTTGTTGTGAGAAAAATGCTACCGCTCTGGGGAGAGCGGTAGCGGGGAAAGTAGTTCTATTTCTTTTCGATGTTTAGTAGATTTTCACTAGAGTCGTCAGCAAGCATAGCAACTATAAGTCTTCCCTCATTTACTGCGAAAGCCAATTCATTAAAATTGCTAAATGAATGAAAAGGTATTTGCTTTGAGCGCTTTGAAACAGCAAGTATGCGCTCTTGCCACAAGTTCGCGTAAATATTTTTTGTAAGGACAGAGACTGATTCTGTATCAGGATACTGATTTGGAGCAGATTTTGCAACTCCTTCTGCCCTTGCTGCAATATTCCTACGTACATAGGATGCTGGTGAAATATTTGACCCAAATTTTTGATAATGAGCAGATGATACAGACCTTATTTGAGCATCGGACCAATACCCAACGAGCATCGGCAAAGCCTTAGACACGGTTACTATCTCATTATAGTTATTGTAACGTAATAATACGTTAAGGTAAAACTCAATATCCTTTTGTACCTTGGGGGTAACGGGCATATTAATCAAAAATCTATCTAACACAGTTGCAGCTACTAACTGATGAAAGTACCAAGCAAATACCGTATTTTGGCTTGATTGTAGATATTCACGAAGCAGCTTGTCAGTATTATCCCAGTCTTTACTATTTGACGATATTTTTGAACGAACTTGCTTAAATGTTTTGCTATCTGGCGAAACAAGTATCTCTAATATCTGTTTATTAAACTCTTCTTTTGTCATTCCATTTGGCGGCTCAACAAACCCACCAAATTCAAGTTCCACATTAGTTTTAGCATCATCATTAACCAATGAGACAGGCTCATTGATAGTATTTGCTTGCGAGGAAGTTTGCAAGCTATTATTTGGCAAGCTGCAACTACTAATAAATAGTAGAGTTAGTATTGCGTGAGTTCCAAGCGTTAAAAATTTAATAGGATAATTCATATTATCAAAAAATTGATTTGAAAAAACTTTTTTGCTATTTATTGCCCATCACCACGGCAAGGCGTAATCACAACATGAGGCGCTGCATCATGCTTTTGAAAGATAAATGAACCCGATGGGGACCCTACACCATGCTCACTCACGAGTTTGTTAAACTGAGGATAATCGCAACCTAAATCAACAATCCAAGTATAATCGGCTGCCCAGGTATCATATGCTCCTGCTGCACATATTTCAGAGCCAGTCGGCTTATGCTCACAACTGTTGTAGCTTTGAGAGCCTATGTAGGTTGTCAGCATGACTGATGTCCGATAAATGATTGGCGTTGGACAATATCCATCCTGTACGCCCGCATCATTAAATCTGACCATTTTTAACCCTGTATTTTTCTCTGGTACTACTAGAAGCGGACAACGGCAGGCTGCCACAAGACGGATTGTAGAACAATTTGGCGGCGGCGTACCAGAACCACCCCCAGGAGGTGTAACAACTGGTATTTGCGAATTTGGAGCATTAGGAGGATTCATCACTGGTAACATAATAGGCAGATTAAGGCGTGGCTGCTCTCTTGGTGCTGTAACTTCAGCAGGTTCAGTTATGTACATAGGTACAATCTCATCACCATTGATTCGCATCTCCGGCTCGGAAATCTCCCGCACAACGGGCGCTAATTCTACACCAGATTTTTTTCCTACCTGCATCAGACTCTTACCGTTTTTACTCACGCGGACACTACCACTCTGAGGCTTCAAGACCTGCCCAAAGGCATGACCACCAAATATCACCACCATTATTATCACCAATACCGCCCAAAGGCGACCACCAGCCAACACCTGACCATTCGCTGTGCGAATACGCATATTTCACTCCAAAAAAGTGTAATAAAAAAAGGCGTATCTTTCTATTGTTACAGTTCGAGGCACCGCCAAGCGCCCATATACGGAACAGAAAAAAGATACGCCCTGCGTATTGCAGGGCGTATATTGTGTGGGCTTTCCGTTATTGAGAAAATTTGGCGGTTTCCGAACTGAAAGCAAACACAATTACGCATGAATTGAGTTATATGTCGAGTTTACAAGGGGATAAGAGGTTAGAACCAAGGAAAAGAGAATTTGACCCAGTTTGCACGGGTAATCGAAAAATTTCCGCTACAAAGGTACGAAAATTTTGGCACAAACAAACAGAATTATGTTCAAGTATGTTCTTACGAGGGGAACTGGTCAGGTGGTACTCCCCCCACCAAGCAGCTCTGAGGAGTCCAGAAAAATCCGCCGGACGGCGAAGAAGCCGCCCGACGGAATATCTCATCAGTTACAAAAAACTAAACAGACAAAAGCATTACGACACAAGTTGTGTAAACGCTTCCAGAATCCTTCGACCAGCAATCTCGCCTATCCTTTGTTGCTCCTCCGCAACAATACGTTCATGCCGCACTCCACGTGGAACAAAAAGCATATCACTCCTCGAATTGTTGGCATAGAGCGCCACAAGCGGCGTACCGACAGCAGAAGCGATATGCACAAGCGATGTATCCGGTGTGATGAGCCACGTCACGCTCTGGACGAGTGCGCAGACATCGTGAATATCCTCTGTCGGCGGGACAGGAACGATAGCGGGTGCGAGAGCGGAAATGCTTGCTATCATTGCATTATCACCAGGCATACCAACAACCATGATACATACTTCAGGATAGTCTTGTTGGACTAACTGAGCCAAATCGCCGACCTGTTGGGCAGATAAACTCCGTTCAGGGCTGCCAGCTGAGCAGTTAATGAGCAACGTTTGTCGGTTTTTTGCGATATGCCGCACGTAGTCTTGTTGGCGCTTAGTCGCATCGGGGCAAATCCGCAATGATAGTGCTGCGCCGCCAGACTTCCAGCCAAATGCACCCGCAACAACGTGAGTATGAAGTTCCGCCAACGAAGAGCTGCTTGGCGGGCGTGGCACCTGAATATCATAGAGGGGTTCATAAAATTTGATACGATGCTCATGGGCTATTGTTATTCGCGGTGTTTTTGTACCACAAAGCCACGCCGCTAAAAGCCCATCCCACGTTTTATTGAATACCAAGCAAGCAACCGCATCAAATTCCACTTGCCGCATCTCTTGGCGCAAACGCCAAAGTTCGCGCCAAGATGTACGAAAAAGATACATTGCACTAATGCGTTCATCACAGCGTAATATCGCAGCATTGGCTGGCGAGGCAAGGATGTGAATTTCTATTTCCGAAGCATTTGCTTTAATGAGGTCAAAAACAGGTGTTGTCAAGACCATATCGCCGATGCGATCATAACGGAAGATAAGAATTCGCCGAAGATTTTTTACCGAAATCGGTAGAGGTTTTGTCCGAATGCCGAAGAGCAGACGCAATATGCCATAAACGATAGCTCGCGGTAGTCTTTCAAGAAATCCCGAAAAAGGCGCTAATATTCTACGCATACGAACAGCATGAGCGGTTATTGAAGCAATGAGTCTGTTTGTGCTGGTTCTGTTGAGTAATCATCCTCAATTACTCGCGCAATTTGTTGAGCGCCATTTGCTGTTGCAGTGTTCGCGCCATACCTTCTGTCGAACCATCAAGGATAATAATATTTCCTTTGCCATGTTCGGCAAAATGCTTCACGGATTCTGTCCACATAGAAAACAGGATAGCCGACGTGTCCATATTTGCCGCTTGCATTTCCTTCGCAGCCATGGTCATACCTTTTGCAACCTCTTCCCGGAACAACGCGATACCTTGACCGCGCAGTTGTGCTGCCTGGCGCTCCGCTTCGGCAGCGATGCGGATGGCATTGCCTTCAGCTTCTGCTTGCTTGGTTTTTGTAATCAAAAGCGCTTGACCTTCATTTTCCGCCGCTGCTTTGAGGTTATTGGAGGCAACAACCTGTGCCATTGAGCGCATAATGGCTTCATCAAAAGCAATATCGTTCATTTGCAGGTCAATAAGATGGTAGCCCCATTCCTCCAATGTTTTGTCAAGTTGCTGCTTGACATCCTCTACAATTTCACGGCGAAGAGATAAAATTTCCGATTGCTTTTTTGTAGCCACAAACCCACGCACCGATCCCTCCACAGACCGAACCAATGCTTGCATGAAATTTTTCTCATCCAAAAACTTAAAAGCAACATTTTTTATAGCTTCTTCGCTTTGGTTGACGACGGCATAGAGAAGCATTGCCGTAAATTTCACATTTGCTTGGTCGGCAGTAATCGCCTGAAATTCTAATTCTGCCGAGCGGTTTTGGATAGAAATCCGTCGAAAGACAGATTCAATAATCGGTATTTTGAAATTCAATCCCGGGGACATCACGCGCTGAAATTTACCAAAGACGGTTATGACGGCAACACTACCTTGAGCAACGGTGACAACCGAACCCCAAAGCAACACCAGTACAAGAAAAAAGGTAAGTCCATACAAAAGAATATTTTCCATGACCGTTTCCTAATACGTCAGAATAAAAGAGAAATTTGTACCGAAATTTACAATAGTTTTTGGCGACGAGCAAGGTTTTCCAGCATATTACCTTGTTTTCCACGCATAATGGGGAAATGTGAATTGTTCCACGTGGAACATTGTTGAAATAGCATTCTTTACAGCAATCTTTTCAAGCACTTTCATCGGAAAATGTTGATTTTTAGGTAGTATCTTAGTATCTTCTCCTTGTACGAAAGCAGCATTTTGCTTATCCCAAATACCCCCTTCAATCACGATTATGAAATCATTTTCAACACAGAACGACAAGCGTATAATTTTGATCATTGGCGCAGGTAGCAAAGCAGCAGAGGCGATTGGTCGTGTATTAGCAATGTCGCATGGAAAATATACAATATACTGGTTGACCTCCGGCATCTCAAAGTATATCGTCCCTGATGGAAAAACAATTTTTCAAGGAGACTTTACCAATCGGAAAGAGATAAAAGACATTTGCCTTCAACTACAACCAGATATGATTATCAACACGGCGGCATATACCGATGTTGACAAATCTGAAATTGAGCGCCAAAAAGCCTGGCAGGTTAATGTCATTGGTGTAGAGAATCTTGTAGCGATTTGCCGATTAACCGATGCTCATTTACTCCATTTTTCTACCGATTATATCTTTGATGGTGAACACGGACCCTATAGTGAAACCGATAAACCAAATCCACTCGGCTATTATGCCAAGACCAAAATGGCTGGGGAAAATGCTTGTATTGGCGGGAATATTGATTATACCATAATCCGTACCAATGTTCTTTATGGAGCCACGAATGCCTTGAAGCAAGATTTTGTGATGTGGACGCTAAAGAAACTGGCAGACGGCAAGCGCTTTTCTGTTGTGAACGACCAATACTCCAACCCAACCCTAATAGACGATATTGGCTGTTTGGTAGATAAAATTGTGAGGACTCGCGCCAAAGGTATTTTTCATGCAGGAGGAAGCGATTGGGTTTCTCGGTATGATTTTGCACGAATGATTGCTAAAATTTTTCGTGAAGATGAAAGCCTTCTTTCGCCGATGACAACAGAAGACCTTCGTCAAGCAGCACCACGTCCTTTACGTGGTGGCGTGATTCCTTACAAAGCAGAAACAACATTTGGCATGAAATTTAGTGGTATAGAAAGTGGGCTTTTGACGATGCGCCGTCAACTGCAAATCGCTGGACATCACGAATGGACACTCTAATATTGAGAGAATATATTGAATTATTGTAGGCATAATCACCGAGACAAGGAGCTATGATGGAACAGGAAATTTTATTCCGCCCTTTGGAGGAAGATGATTTTACGGCATTTGTCAATTTGCGAAAAGAGGCATTACTGAATGAACCTGAAGCATTTGGACCAGACTATGCCACCTATAATGCCGCTCCGCTTTTGGACAAAGAACATTTCTTTGAGCGGATATTGAAATATCCGTTTAGTTTTGCATTGGGGGCATTCACAGCGTCAGGTGATCTTGCTGGTATGGGATGTTTCACTTCTCCGTATAATATGGTCAAACGTCGTCATAAAGGAGTGATGTGGGGAATGTATGTGAAGCCGGAATATCGCGGTAACGGCATCGGTAAAAAAGTTGCCGAGTTAATATTACTCGCGGCAAAACAAGATGCGGGTTGTGAGCAAGCTATTATCACCGTCACTCCGCCAGGCTCATCGGCTCAAAAGTTTTATGAAAATTTGGGTTTTATTCAATATGGTGTTGAATATCGGGCGTTGAAATTAGAATCAGGATATATTGATGAAGTATTGATGATGAAAGTTTTATGATGAAACACATTGCTTTTGATTGACCCGTGAGACAAACAAAGCTTTCTCAAAAATAATCGTTTTAACAATTACTGCTGTGGAAAACACGTGAATTGTTCCACGTGAAACATTACTTTTATGATGTTAAAAACCCTACGCTCTGTTCTGCCAGATGTTATCATATGCTTAAACGGGGTTCTTCCGGAGTCCCATATTTTTCATCAACTACGTCCTATCCCCATAGCCGCAGCAGATGGAGCGGCAATAAAGTTGCGCGAAAAGGATATATTACCTCAGTACATTATTGGTGATTTAGACTCGCTTGCACACGAATTATCAGAATGGCGGCAGCACAAGCAGATTCATATTCACGAGGTCAGCGATCAAAACCAGACAGATTTTGAAAAAACATTAGACTTTATTATCGAACAGCATTGTGATTCGGCTCTAATACTGGGAATGCACGGAGGCGAATTTGACCATACCTTGAATAATTGGAGCATTCTCATTCGATATGGCAGAAGAAAAAACCTTGCTGTGTATGAGGCAGGAAAAATGGCTTTGCCTATTTATGAATCTGTTCAACTGACCGTACGGCAGGGAGATATGATTTCTCTTATCCCACAACCAAGCGCCATCCTCACAACCCAAGGGCTTGAATGGAACCTTTACAATGAAGAACTTGCCTTAGGAAGTAGGGAAGGAGCGAGAAATCAAGCAGTGAGTGAGACCATTACCATATATCTTCACTCCGGTTCATTACTGCTCTTTCTGAAAACAGAGTTACCGTATATGCTTGCCGTATCAACCTAAACGAACGTATTTGGGATGAATTTGCCCTATGAATACTCGCCATTT
>JAAFHM010000492.1 GCA_013298375.1 Ignavibacteria bacterium
TGTGTTTTCAGCAACTCCATCAAAATCACGACAAACGTTCTGCGATTACCCGTAACACAGCGTCAAGGCTCATTTCTTCTGATGGTTCTATCACTGCTTCGTCGCCAACGTGCTTGTGATGGGGACGGGTGGCGATATGCGGATGGTGCGGCGCATTATCCCAACGCACTCGGAGGCTGCCGTCTGCATTCATCCACTGAAAAGCATATTTCCGTTTTGCAAGGCGGGGCAATATTGTATCGGCATAGACCAGCACGGAAGCATCAATTAGTACACATCTGATTTTTACCTCGAAAAGACGTGCCTCGTGGCGGTTGCTTATCACGTTGGTTTCCGTGATAATATGCCGAAACTGCTCAAGTATAGGCTCTGTGGAGGTTAATAAGGGGTTACTCTGCTGCATCTCGTGTCAGACCAAGGCGTGAATATCACGCTCATACTCACCAAGCGCGTCCAGTGCGGTTTCCCATTCCATACTGTCGTTTTCCCGTTCAAGGAGTGTTGGGCTTTGGAGAGTGTGAAATTGTTGACAAAAGGTCGCGTAATCATAGCCATATTTTGCCGAAAAATAGTCCACGCGACTTTGATAGTAGGCGATACGCTGTTGCAAAAGACCAAGTGCCTGCTCTCGTGCAAATGCCATGATATTCGCATAACCAAAGGCTTGGACGGTCTGTTCTAATGCGCTCTGCTGGGGAATACTCATAACAATATGCCTCAAATGAAAAGTGAAGTATGTGTCTGATGCAAGCTACATAAAATAGTCCAAACTCAAAAAGGGTAGCGTTATGTTTTTAGTTGCTAAGGACCGCAAGCGAAATAACTCGTAATATTTTTTTTCCACGAATCACACAAATCTTCACGAATGAAACTCTACTATCAAGGCTCTTGATTCGTGTTCATTCGTGCGATTCGTGGATAACATTGAATGACTTGTTTCGCTGATGTCCCTAACCTAGAGCAAAGCATTCTGACTGAGTTGAGCAGAGAAAGAGCAACTGATTTTGATACAACCGAGTCTCTATCGTACCCCTTTCGCGCCAATATCCGTGCGATAGGTTTTACCGCGAAAATGGACGAGTTTGATGGCTTCATAACACTTCTTAATGGCTTCTTGAAGATTCGTGCCGCGAGACGTTACGCCCAAAACGCGCCCGCCATTGGTACAAAGATGCGTCGTTCCGTCAGGCTTTTGATGCAGGGCGGTTCCTGCATGAAAAATGCTTACTTCGTCATTGCTGGCGGTTTCGGCATCATCTATGCCCGTGATTTCATCGCCTTTGCGGACTTCACCCGGATAGCCGCCGGCAGCAAGAACCACGCAACACGCTGTTCCATTGGTTGCATTACGAACTGCCCCAGTATCCACATTCCCCATTGCTGCGCTGTGCAGAAGTTGAACAAAATCGCCATCGAATACTGCTAAAACGGCTTGTGTTTCCGGGTCGCCGAAGCGAGCGTTAAACTCTACCACACGTGCTTTTCCGCTCGGTTCTATCATCAAACCCACATACAAGCAGCCGATAAAAGGATGCCCTTCGCTCTTCATGCCCCGCAGGGTCGCTTCGATAATATGCTCTTCAACTTCTCGCAATATAGCGGGCGTTACAATCGGTGCCGGACAATATGCGCCCATTCCACCAGTGTTTTCGCCCGTATCGCCGTCGCCAATGCGCTTGTGGTCTTGTGCTGCAGCAAGTGTGACGAAACGTTCTCCATCGCAGACCGCAAAAACAGACGCTTCTTCGCCCTGCATAAACTCTTCAATGACAACGCTTTTTCCCGCCAAACCAAATTTACCATCAAACACCGCGTCCAATGCTTCCAGTGCGTAGCGGTGCGTTTCGGCGATGCTTACGCCTTTGCCGGCAGCCAAACCATCCGCTTTAATGACAATCGGCAATGGGTGCGAAGCCACGTAATTACGGGCTTCTTGGTGTTGATGCTCGTTGAAAACGCGGTATTGTGCGGTCGGTATGCCGTGCCGCAGCATAAAATCTTTGGCAAATGCTTTGGAAGACTCCAAGCGGGCTGCTGCCCGTGAAGGTCCAAAGGTTGCGATGCCGTGCGCCCGTAAATCATCTGCCAACCCCGCAGCAAGAGGTGCTTCGGGACCAATAACAACCAGTTTAATATCGCTTGCTTTGCAAAATTCAACAATCTCGTCGGGATGCGTGATTTGAACTGCGGAATGAAAGGCATATTGGAAAATTCCGGGATTGCCCGGAGCAGCAAATATCTTGGTTTCCGGCGTTTCGCTCAGTTTTTTTGCCAGAGCGTGTTCGCGTCCGCCAGAGCCGATAAGAAGGATATTCATGGGGCGTTAGGTGTTCGGTGTAAAAGTCATCGTAAGCCAGTTGTCGGTAAAGGTATGTTTTTCAAGCGTGTAATACGCCAAGAAGCGTGGTAAAAAGAGGTTTTTGCGGCGATTTTTGATCTGGATAACAACCTCATCTGAAAGCCGCTTTACCTCAAATTCACCTTCATTGGTGAACGGTAATTTACATTTCAAAACGTAGTTTTTACCCTCTTGTGCAAGTTCAAAGGGTTTTTCTTTGTAATAAAAATCGCTTGGAATGCGCTCTGCATAAAGGTTCTTGCCAATATCGCGTAGTAAATCCAAACCAAAAACTTCCTTTCCGGCGTGTGGGACTTTCAGCATGGGTAATGGTGCGAAAGATTCTTCAATTTCGCCCAAATATTTTTGCTGCGAAGCAATGTAATCCGCAAAAAAGCTATTGCGCGTAGCGGTTTCGGGCATAACGCGATTGACAACAACACCATCGACGCTAAAGCCGTACATTTGCAAATACGTGTAGGCACGGCGGGCTTCCTGGATAACCATACGCTCAGGATTCATCACTAAGCGGATGGAGGCAACATCGGGGTTCGTCATTAGGCGTTGCATACGCTGAAGTTTTTCAAAGAGATTGTCCAATTCCATAAAGCCTTTGTCTAGCGGAATGCCGGTGAATGTCCGCACAGCAGCGCCAACCGTTTGGACGGCGGCTTTTTGGAACGGAAATGCCCGCGTCATCCACCACTGGACGGTTTGCGGTAGCGTGAGCAGTGTCAGTGTTTCGCCTGTCGGTGCGCTGTCAATGATGATGCAGTCGTATTCCTTCGCTTCGACGTAGTTATCAAGCCAAAGAAATGCCGACGCTTCTTCCATTCCGGGCAGTGCGGCAAGCTCTTCGGCGACCATATTGCTTACGCCTTGCCATTGAAAGACTTGCAGTAGCAATGTTCGGATATTGCCCCAATATTTTTTCATCGAATAATACACGTCTAATTCTTGCGCAAAAAGATTGGGGGCAATTTCCTGCGGCTCTGGTGAAAGCTCTTTGTCGAGTGCATCGCCGAGACTGTGAGCGGGGTCTGTGGAAATAACTAACGTTTTTTTGCCCATTTCTGCGCATCGAAGCGCTGTTGCGGCTGCTACGGTTGTTTTGCCAACGCCGCCCTTTCCTGTGAAAAGAATAATGCGCGGCGAGTCGCTTGCCTTGTGGTCGGTTGCTTTGTGGTCTGTCGAAGGAGGCATAAAACTGTGGGAAGAGTGGTGGTGAAAAGTCAAGAGTAACCGTTTATTCTGCAAGGCGCTTCAGGGCTGCATTTGCCAAGAGTGCTGCTCCGATAGGCAGAGCATTTTCATCAAGAATGAACTTGGAATTATGCAGACCAGGCGTGAAATCCAGATGTGGCGGGCGAATGCCGAGCATCCAAAATGTTCCGGGGATTTCTTGGGTGTAATACGCAAAATCTTCGCCCCACATTTTGGGTTCAAAATCTTCAACGAGTGCTGCACCAATAAGATTTTCTGCGGCTTGTCGGGCAAAACGTGTTGTTTCTGCGTTGTTG
>JAAFHM010000300.1 GCA_013298375.1 Ignavibacteria bacterium
TCCTTAGCGGGGTATTGTGCATTAAAAGGCAGAAGAAAAATTGCTTCATCGGCAATGGAAATTCCTTTGCCTTCTGCTTGTTTTTTAATGTATGCTTTTCGCTTTTCAAAGCCACCATTTTGGGGATCTTTCTTTTCATCATCGGCATCAAAGATAAAAAGATTTGTCCACGATTTTTTTGATGCTTGCTGACTTTTCAGCGTTCTGACTACTGTTGGTATGGACTTGCCAAAATCCATAACGTGCTTACTAAAGCCGCCAAGCTCTATAATTGTTCCATGCGTGTTATTTGGATCTTTGGACGCATCGGATGAAGATACTTTAATTTGAAACCATTTGTTAATGCAGGCTTTGATGAATGTTGAATCATCTGGACCCTCAACAAAAATTTTGAGATTAGTCGGATCTACACTCATAAACGAATAACCTTTCTTGGGTCGATGTGATTCTCAATAGCGTATTCAAACTCTTCAAAAGTGTAGGCATAGCTTGATACAGTACCATCCGGCAATTCATCCAGCGTAAAACACCGCGCTTTTATCTGAAACTCCCGCATTTCCGGCTCTTCAAGTACTTGCTTGAACGCTTCTAAACATTCCCAGTTGTGCGAAGTCGCAAAAATCTGAGTGTTGCGCACTGCTGCGCCAAGAATGATTTTTCTCCACAAATCACACAAGCGCGAGAAATGCAAGCCTGCGTCAATCTCGTCAATCATCAGTCGCTTGCCCTTGTGCAATTCCAACTCAAATGCAATGCGAAGCAAATGAATCGTGCCATCACCCATCATCGCAAGCGGCATCGTGCTTCTCTGCCCATGCTGACCAATGTACAACACCGCATCGGCGGAAGTCGCATTATCAACATCTATTTTTTTTATCTGGGGAATCATAATTGCTAAGGTCTTCATTAAGTCCGCATCTTTGCCCTCATCGCGCTGAAAATATGCCGAATAGATATTTGCCAGACCGTTACTGTAGGCTTGCGCAAAAGGTACAAGCGGCACATGAACACTATTCGTACCGTCATAACGAAAAACACCATTATACTTCATCTTCACGGTGTTCTCAAGCGACAAAACATTTGTATGCTCACCATTGACAAACCATTTGTAACCACTGTCAATCGGCTCGGTGGAAATTGTTGTTGTGCCTTCTGGCTGACCAAGTGTAAATACTGTTGGCAAGCGCCCACTCAGCAACGTTGCGCGGTTGATAAAAAAATGCCAATAAGGTTCGGTAATCTTTTGCAGGTTACGAAATTCCGTCAAGACTTTGAGAAATCTTGCTTGAACAATGTTGCTATTCTCATCCACCAACAACGCCTCCAAAACACTCGTCTTCCCCACATTGTTATCGCCAACAATGAGGTTAAACTGCCCAATATTCTGCATTTCAAAATGCTCGAAGCGCTTGAAATTTTCGACCGTGAACGACGTAAGATGTGCCACGCTTAACCCCCAATAAACGATGAAACAAAGTTCAAATATCCCTGCCGTCCGCCTTTTTCCGTCCAGAGTTTGACGGATTTCTGCAAACGCTTCAAACACCGCACCAAATCTTCTTTCGATATAAGTTGGATTGGTGAATTGTTCTTCTTGATAAGTTTATTCGATTCTCCATCTTCCAAACATAAATTGCAGACGTTGTGAATACTATCAAAAAGCTCAAGGGCAAGCCCCTTCACGCGGGGTTTGGGCGGTGTGCGTCCATTGATTGCCGCAGAATAGTGCGCGACTAATGCTTCATAGACTTCCGCCGCGACGTAATCCGTCATGGTGGGATTCTCCCGAAACATCATCGTTACGCGGAGTTCGATATTGAGGAGAATTTCTTCAAATTCTTCTTCGACAGGAATATTGCTCATGGCTATACAGGTTAAAAAGAGAGTAATAAGGATTTGTCAGCTATCGAAGACTGTTTACTCAAAAAGCCCTTCGTCGCGGTGTAGAAGCAAAATGGCATTGTGTGGCACAACGACGTATTTTCGGTCATTAAAGCGAAGTTCGACGGCATATTTTTTGAGATAAATCGCCAAATCGCCCATGCGGGCTTGCAGGGGAACGTATTTGACGTGCTCGTCTTTGTTTTGCCAAGGCTCGGCATCGTCGCTTTTGGGAACGGCATATCCCGGACCAACTTTTATCACATACCCCGTCGCGGCATCATCCCCGCCTTCCACGCCGGGCGGCAAGATAAGTCCCGCCTTTGTTTCACCTTCTTGGGTGCGCGGTTGAATCAAAACGCGGTCACCGACCACGATAAGCTGCTCGGCAATATTGAGTTCTAAATCCAGCATAAAAATTTTGTGAAATGGAAAAAAGAGCGTGGGCAAATATACGTCATTTAGCCGCATTGACCAACGATGTGACTAGGGCAATTAGGGCAATCGCATGAATAATCAAATCCCACATAGAACCTATACCTGATTTTGGTAGGTGTTTGCCGCCCGACGTGTAGAGACAAGGCAATGCCTTGTCTCTACGGTACAGAATTATTTTCATGCGATTGCCCTACTAAGTTCTTGCTCAATAGTTTTTCGGTAACATCTATGGAACAAGGCAGCATACTGCCTTGCTGTTCATATCAGATAATTTTTGGTCAAGAACTTAATTATCGTAAAATAATTCAATAAAAAGCCTGTATCCCTCATTGTGAAAGGCATACAGGCTTTTTTGTGCAATGACCATCAGCATCACCCGGCAACGGATGCTTCCGCCAGCGCCGTTTCGACAAAGTAGTTCATGGCTTCGCTCATGAATGCGCCAAATCCGGGAACTTGAACGCCATCGACTTCGGTAAAGCGAGGGTCTTCGATATACAATTCCCCCAAGCCTAGAAATTGTGCTGCTTGGTTATCCGGCAAGGCAGATGTTCCCCAGAGCGCACGAGTGAGTGCGTAATGGCGGACAATGCGCTCTTGTACCGCATCAGAACTGGGTTCTTGGGCAGTCATCGTGGAAAGCATTTTCCAATTTTCTTTAAAATCGTCTTTCAGTTTGGTAAAATCTGTTTTGCTCATTTTGCGCAATACCTCTTCGGATTTTTTGACGGCATCGCCCCAGTATTTATGCGCCTCGTCGCGGTAGGTGGTCGCAAATTCTTTGGGCAAGCCCTCGTAGAGTTCTTCGGGTTTCATGGTAAATTCTCCTTCGGTTGTTGTATGTAGTATGTGGTTAATGGTGTTGTCAATCGTTGCAAGCAAGGTATCGAGCCGTTCTCGCTTTGTTGCGAGTGCTATTTTGTGCTGTGCCAGTGCTTGAACAATATCGAAATCCGGCGAATCCAGTATTCGCCCAATTTCCTCAAGGGAAAAATCCAATTCCTTGTAAAATAGAATCTGCTGCAAACGGAGAAGTTCCTTTTCGCCATAGAGACGATAGCGAGATTCTGTGCGGTCTGCGGGCTTGAGTAAGCCGATTTCATCGTAAACGTGCAATGTGCGCACACTCACGCCCGCAAAGGCGGCAACTTGCCGGACGGTATAGCTACTCATGGCTGTTCATGAAAAATATTGATGAAAAATATTGGCAAAAACATCAGGTAAAAAATTCTGAATCACGGATAATATCTAGCGCCGGAACGAAGGTCGCTTCGACGACGCTTTTGCCCGTGCGCCTCAGATAGGATTGCACAACATGATACCCAAGCGCGTATCCCGCAAATGCCGGAACACCAACGCGCTCAATGCCATATTGCGCACCAGCGAAATCGTCACCAAAAATATAGCCACGTATTACGCCAAACCCGGATTTTTCCAGCACATCGGCAAAAATGTGCTTGGTTTCGGGCAAACGCGCCATATCGAAATCCGTTACCCAATAGCCGATAGTGTCTTCGCCGTAGAGTTCATGCGCGAACGACTCTGCAAGCCCTTCCATAATCATATATTCGCCAACCGTCCATGTTGCCATATTGACAGGGAAAATGCGTGCGAGGATGTTGTGATGCAATTCGTGGACGGTACAGGCTTTGATGCGATGCAGGTTGTAGGCATCGGGAACGCCGTAGATGGTCATAATCCAGCCCGGAATCGCCCCAAAGCCTGAATATCCGCGCTGCAAAGGAATAGCGCTTAAATCTGCAAGCATCAGCCCAAAGGTAACATCACGCTCCGGCACGGGAAATCCCGTAAATGCTTTCGCGCCGTCCTCAAGTGCCTGCCGCGATTGATTCCATGCGTCTGCTGCCGTCAGCGTTTGCAGATGTTCCTGCATTTGCCCTTGCTTCTCGCCTTCAAAAAGTGCGGAAGAAAGCCCCCACCGCGCCATCATCTGTTCGGCATCGCCACCGCCCATGACGTTTACCAGCCCGCGAAATGGTTCAATCAGTTCTTGGCGAAAAATCTCTTTTTTCTGCTCGTTGTCCAAAGAAGAACAAAGTTTGCTGTACGCCCGTGCCGTATCAAGAATAGTAAAGTTCATTGTCGTTGTGCTCAATGTGGATGTTCCATGAATTACGGATGATTTGCAAATCCACAACAAATATAGGTACTAACGTAAGGTGAGAGTCAAGAACTATTTTTCGTCTGAGTGTATTTTTTTGAAAATCAGCGTCATTGAGTCGGATGATGATGATTGGGATACGAGTTTCAACCGCTACAAAACTCGTCTTTATCCGCTTTGCTCTGCCGTATCCGTATGCCAACACTCCCGATTATTGTTCACCCTGACCAGTGACAAAATTTCGTGAACAAGGAAATATGGATTTCCTGCAAGATTTTTCCATTTTTTTTACATATTGACCCGACCAACGATCTTGTATGAGAGGGACACATTCTTCAATTGCTCACGCTATTCCTCGAAATGTGATGAATACAGTGCTTCATCGTCTTGTTCAGTATTTTTTTCCTACACCGTTGTATCAAAGCAACGTTGAGGTGCAGCGTCGTGCGCGTTTGGCAATTCATCTCTGCTTTGTTGTGCTGTTCCTTTCCGCTATTTTCGCCCCATTGCAATTTCTGAATGGAAACGTTATCGCAGCCATTATTGGCGGCATTGGTGCGCTCTGGACGCTAGGATTGCTCTTCCTTCTCCGTTCCACAAGCTCCATTGTTTTGACGGGGCATCTTTTTTCCGCTAACGCACTTATTAGCTTATCGGCGAATGCTGCAACAACAGGCGGTTTGTACTCATCCGTCATGGCGTGGATTGCTCTGACTCCCGTATTTGCGATATTGCTTGTTGGTCAAAAGGCAGGTCGTGTCTGGCTTTGGGCGGTTTCGGCTGTTCTCTTGCTTGGTTTTATTGTGCCAACGTCATTGGGAGTGCAGTTTCCCAACTATTCTCCGCCGAACGGCACATTGGGAACGTTTGCCTTTAATATGTTTGCATTGGTGCTGATTGTCTATGCTATCGCCTCGCAGTTTGAAGGCGGTAAAGAAGCGCTATTCAACCTCCTAAGCGAAGAACAGGTTGCCCTTAGCGAGGCAAATATGGAGATGCACCAACAAAACCAACTTCTGACCGAACAGTCGCGCCATATTGAGGAATCCAATACGGCGCTGCAAGAAATGAATGAATCGCTTGCCGGAAAAAATGAAGAACTAGCGCGGCTGAACAATGAGAAAAATGAGTTTCTGGGCATTGCGGCGCATGACATGAAGAATCCGCTTGCATCCATCATCCTGAGTGTTGGCGTTTTGCGACAATACAAGGCGAAAATGACCACCGAACAAACCGAAGCACAATACGACAAAATCCAGCGCACCGCCCACCGTATGAAAGAGATTATTACTCATCTCTTGGATGTCAACGCGATTGAGTCTGGCTATTTTAGTATGAATTTGCAAACTATCAATGTTGCAGAAATTATCCATGCTGTGGTGGGCGAATATGCGGAAATTGCCAAGCACAAGCAGATTGCCATTACCTATATCCAGCCCCACTCCGAAGAGCCTTTTCATGCCTTTGCAGACGCTTCGATGACCCACGAAGTGCTAGACAATCTCGTCTCGAATGCGGTGAAATATTCGCCGCATCGCAGCAATGTGGAATTGCACATACAGACCGAAGGCTCGCGTCTGCGCGTGTCCCTCCGCGACCAAGGTCCCGGCTTGACCGAAGCAGACAAAATAAAATTATTTGGAAAATT
>JAAFHM010000255.1:0-3336 GCA_013298375.1 Ignavibacteria bacterium
TCATCGTCCGCTCTGTGTCGGGTGTTATCACGATAAGCGATGTTCCTGTTGCTTCGCCGTCTTGCATTGGTGCGTGAAGTTCAATGCCGAGTTCCTTAAACTCATTAGCGTAAAATTCACCCAAAGTGTCCTTGCCGAGCATCGAACCGAGCGCTGCTCTGCCGCCCATTTGAGCAAAGCCGATAACGGTGTTTGCCGCCGAGCCGCCGCTCTTCCAATGCGGGTCGTAGTGTGCAAAGCGGCGTAATAGCTCTCCTTGGCGCTTGGCATCCACAAGATTCATGGTGCCTTTGACCAAGCCCAATTCTTGAAATTCGTGTTCTTCGATTTGCAGTTGAATATCAACAATGGCAGCGCCAATGCCGAAAAGATGAAGGTTTTTGCTCATAGAAAATGAATGGTAATAAATGTGGTAATGCCGTTCAAGCGGCAATGTGATGTCCTTTACAGCAATAAGCGGCTCGGCGCTTCGGGTGCTGATTCGAGGTGCTGATATTGCGCATCGCGGTATGGGGCTTGCGTCAGCGAAGGCGATTGCGGCGCAGACAATACACCTGTGGGCGTACTACCCAAAGAAGGTGCTGTACCTGATGTTCCTGCTGGAAGAGCTACCTGAAATTGCCCGACAAGTTTTTGCAATTCCGCCGTAAGGCGCTTGAGGTCATAAATGGCGTGTTCGATTTCTTTCGTCATTTGTGCTGATTCATCAGCTACTTTGCTGATAGAATCTACGTTGCGGGAGATTTCACTACTTGTGGAAGCCTGCTCTTCGCTGGCAGCCGCAATATGCGAAATAATACTCGACACCGACGAAGAACGTGCGATAATGCGCTCTAATGCTTGTTGCGCACGTTGGGCTGCTTGTGTGCCGCGCTCTACTTCCTGCCGACCTTGGTGCATGGCGCTGACTGCTTCGCGGGTATCGGCTTGGATGCGCTCAATCGTTGTGGCGATTTCTTTGGTCGCTTTCTGTGTGCGCTCGGCGAGTTTACGTACTTCGTCGGCAACGACGGCAAAACCTTTGCCGGATTCTCCAGCGCGGGCAGCTTCGATGGCGGCGTTGAGCGCCAGAAGATTGGTTTGGTCGGCGATTTCGTCAATGACGGCAATGACGTTACCAATTTGTTCGCTGGATTTTCCAAGTTCTTCGATAGTGCGGGCGGACTTCATCACGGAACTGGCGATTGCTGCCATGCCCGTAATGGTCTCGCGGACAATATCACCGCCATTGACCGCATCGTTGCTGGCTGCTTGTGCTTCATTGGAAACAGCAGATGCTTGATTGGTTGCGTCCTGAATTGTTTTTGTCATCTGTTCCATTGCGCCCGCAATTTGGCTTGTTTCGTCGGATTGGCGGTTAATGCCAATAGTCATCATTGTTGCATTGGCGAGGATTTGAGAACTGGACGTTGCGGTTGTATTGACGGTTTCGACAACGCGGATAAGCAACGCACGAATTTTGTCAATCGCCTCATTAAAGCCATGGAATAATCTGCCAATATCGTCGTTGTTTTTGACGTGCAGCCGCACGGTCAGGTCTCCGGCGGCAAATCGTTGGACAACAGAAAGCATTTCTTCGACACTACTGGCGAGGTACTCGCGCTGCGCTTCCGATTCTTTCACGGCTTCATCCACACGGCGTTGGACGCTGGCTTTTTCAGCGCGGAGTTTGTCCATGCCCTCGCGTATGCCCGCGACCATGGCGTTGAAAGCATCGGCAAGTGTACCGATTTCATCACGGCGTTTGACGGTAACAGTAGTCGTAATATCGCCCTTCGCCAGTTTTTGCGCGGCGTGGGCGAGGTCTTGCACGGGCGCAATGACCGCTTGGCGCAAAATAAGGCTAATAATCACGATTAACAGAATGACCACCAATAAGCCCACACCACCCGTGAGAAGCATGATTCGCAGCACTTGTCCTGTGACTTCTTGTTTGCGATAGGCAGTGACGAGCGTATAGCTCCAAACTTCGAGCGGCTCTTTGGTGATAACAAATTCGTCCTCAAGTATTTTCCCGGCGGCAGTATTGATACTGTCTGCCGCCAAAATTGCTTTCATCGTTTCCTCGTTGGCATTGGCAGAATGGAAACTGACGGTATTGCGTTTTTGGTAATTATCCACGAGCATAATTGCGCCGTCGCTCATAAAACGCTGTTGTGAAATAATTTCTGCAAGGCGCTCCAAACTGGTGACCGGGAAGCCGACGTACCATACGCCGATGGTCGCACCGACAGAATCTTTCATGGGTTCATAGCCGGTAATGTATTTTTTGCCTAAAATATCCACTATCCCGTAAAACGGCTTGTTTGCTCGGATAGCCGCAATCGCCTTGCCTTTGGGGTCAAGTTTTGTGCCGATAGCGCGTGAGCCGTCGGGCTTCATAACATTGGTGCTGACGCGCACAAAATCATCACCTTGTCGCACAAAAAGTGTTGCAGTGCCGCCCATATAGGATTTGACAAAATCCACGAGTACAAAATTATTATTCTGCTCGGCAAATCCGAATGTGAGCATCGGGACGGTCTCCGTAACAACTTGTGTGGGTGCGCCAAGTGCGGGCATACCGATTTTTTTGCCTTCTTCCGTGAGCATTTTCATTGCCGAGCGCACACGCTCTTGCATGAGGGCTTCGGTAACACCGAGTTCCGATGAGACAAGCTGGATGACATTTTTGGTTTGCTGCGCTGCGTCGTTTTCTACGCGATTGGTGATACCAAAGCGCAGTGCCACAACGACAAGGGCAACAACAATGAGGATAGTGGCAGTAATGGGAACAAAAATGCGGAAAGCTATGGTTTCTGTGCGTTTCATCGTAAAAACCCCGTAAACTGTGAACAGTTGTAATGTGAGAGAAAATGTGTGACAAGCGTTAAAGCGAACAATGCAAGATATTTTGACACGGCAAGCCACACAAGCCGTAAAAGTACAGAATTTTCTTTTTCAGACACAGGAATTTTTTCGAGCGGGTAAATTCTTGTCTGCGTGGAAACATTTTGTATTTTTGCACGTCGTGAAGGATATTCCTTGCACAACAATCATCATCATAAATCATACCATTTTCGCTCACTGACGAGTTGTATCGTTATGAATAAAGAGCCTCTCATTCTCGAAAAGACACAAGAATCAAACGAGGGAAGCCGTTTAAGTTGGCTTGTCGGTTTTCTTGATGTCATTACTGCCCCGCAAGAACTGGCGCTGCGCCGTGTGGAGCGTCCGGCACGAATTATCGTCATGGCGGCACTGCTTCTGACATTTGCTTCGACGTTTGTTCAATATCTCTATTCCGTCAATGACGGTATTCGCGGGCAGATGTTCACGATGCAAGCGCAAGGACTG
>JAAFHM010000255.1:3346-6970 GCA_013298375.1 Ignavibacteria bacterium
GAGAAAATGGCGCGAAAACAAGGCATGGCAGAAGGACAAATCGAAGAGCAGATGGACAAACTCAAGCAACAGCAAGAATTTTCTTTGCCCAAAACATTAGGCGTAAGCATGATTTTTACGCTGCTTTCGGTGTTTCTCTATGGTTTTCTCTTCTGGATTTTACAGCGCTTGTTTAACAGCGAACCGCCTCCTGCGACGGTTATTATTGCGCTAGCGAATTATGCGGCATCTATCGCTTTGCTGGGCTATGTCGTCACAGCACTCATGCAGTATGCCGCCAACTCTATTGCCACCTCACCATCACCGACGCTGTTCATCAATGCGGTGGAAAGCCCCTATTTATTGCAATTTTTAGGTCGTATTAACCCCTTTACTATCTGGGAATATCTAGTTTCGGGGCTTGTGGTTGCACGGCACATCGGTATGTCGCGGACGCAAGGCTTTGCTATTGGCGCGACAGCACTGATCATTACGCTAATGTTCACTGGCGGCTTCGCATGGGCAATGTCGAGTTTTATGGGGTGAAAGAAGGGATGGGGGAAAGGGGATGAGGGATAGGGGAGTTTATAGTACTCTCTAGTGTTGAAGCGCTTTTCGCTACACTTTGCCCTCTGCCCCCATCCCTTATCCCTTGCGCCCTTTTCCCTCCGCCCTTATCCTTTTCTTCATCCCTTTTCCCTTGATTCTATGCCTCGTTCAAAAGTTATATTCCCGAATATCAGCCCCCGTGCGTGGGAGCATCCTGCCGACCGTGCGGCGCTTTCGACCTTGCAGTCCATACCCGGCTTGGATACGCTTTTGCAGAAAATGGTGGGCAATACAACCGAGCGTTCATTGCGCCTCGTGGCGCTGTCGTCGGCAGTGCGCGTGTCGGAGCGGCAGTTTGCGAAGGTGAACAAGCTGTTTCGTGAGGCGTGTGGGGTTCTGGATGTGAAGAACGTGCCGGAGCTGTACGTTTCCGCCAGCCCGTTTGTCAATGCCCGCGCCGTTGGGATGGAAAAGCCATTCATCATGCTCAATTCCTCGCTTTTGGACACGCTCACCGATGATGAGCTTCTGGCGGTGATAGCACATGAAATCGGGCATTGTCTGTCGGGGCATTTGCTGTATTCGACGCTGCTCGTGATGCTGACCAATTTCACTATGCCCATTCTCTCGAATATCCCGCTTGGCGGCGCTGCTGTGATGGCAATTCGTATGGCGCTGATGGAATGGTATCGGAAAAGTGAGCTTTCCTGCGACCGTGCGGGTTTGCTGGTTGTGCAAGACCCCGAAGTGTGCTATACGCTGGAAATGAAGTTGGCGGGCGGCAGACACGTCTCGGAAATGAATATGAACGAGTTTTTTGCACAGGCGTACGAGTACGAATCTGGCGGCACGATGATGGATTCAGTGCATAAAATCTTGAACTTGCTTGGCGAAACGCACCCCTTTCCGGTGCTGCGCCTCGTGGAACTCAAAAAATGGGTGGATGCGGGGGATTACGCACGGATTCTGAGCGGCGGCTTTGCGCAAGACGGTGAAGTTGGTACTCGTGCTTACAATGCGCCGCATTACGCCACGCCGGAGGATGTGAAGCAAGAAAGCGTCGTGGACAATATCAAATCTGCGGCGAAAAAATACAAAGAAGAATTTACTACGTCTGCCGACCCGCTTGCGGCGAAAGTTACGGATATGGCGACTTCGGCGGCAGATACCGCAAAGACGGTGGCGGAGAATCTGAAGAAACGGTTTGAGAAGTGAGCGGCGCAGACGAGCAGCAGTCTCATCCCGTGCTACGGCTGAAGAGTGAACGAACGCTGCCGTAGTACGGGTTTCCCGGTTATGCAACGTTTACCTTCTCCGCAAAGAATCACAAGCAATGAGCCTTCTTTCCATCACCGACACGAGATATTTTTCGCAATATCAACAAGCCTGCAAACCCGCTCCGGCGCAGCTTTGGCGGCAATTTTGTAATCTCGAGGAATACCCAACGGCGACGTTTGCGCGGCAGTCTTCTGCCGTATTTTCTTCGCAGATTGAAGGGGTGGAAATTGACCTCAATTTTTACCTGAACTCTCGGCTCACAAATGCACAAGGTGTAAAAGCCGAAACCCGCAGAACACTAGATTGGGTCAGGGCTTTGGAGGACGGATACGCATTTGCAGAGACACACGTTTTGAACGAGCGTAACTTCCTCAAAGCGCATTTTATGATAAGCAAATTTATGGATGACCATCGTGAACGTGGCGTGTATAGGCGTGTTCCAGTCGTCATCGGTAGCCGCACACGCATTGTCTATCGCGCGTTGCCGCCGGAAGAAGTTGCCCCGGCAATGGAGGTCTTTTGGCGAGATATGAAAACGCTCCGCAAACAGGCACTTTCCCCCGAAGCCGCATTGTATCACGCTTCGCTAATTCATTTGGTATTTGAAAAAATTCACCCTTTTGCTGATGGAAACGGACGCATTGGGCGCTTACTCGAAAAGTGGTTTTTAGCGCAGCATTGCGGAAAAATTGTGTGGAAAGTAAGCAGTGAAGCCTATTACGAGCAGATGCGTCCGGCATACTACGCAAATCTTCGGGCGCTTGGTGCGAGTGCCGAGGCGCTGAATTTCGACCATTGCCTCCCATTTTTGCAGATGCTTCCTGAAGCTATCAGGAGCGAAATTGCGGATTTGTCGTGAGATTTTGGTTTTTTTGTACCGCAATGCACCGTCGTGCTTTGCCGCTAGAAAGTATTTTGGTATTTTACCTTTCGCACAAAGCTCTAGGGCAAATGCCTCTCCAAATCTCATGTTGAGCAGCCCAACGTAATTATCGCAAAACTTCTGTGAAGGAACTACATCATGGCAACACTGACAAAACGCCCCAAAACACGCTCACAACCAAAGGACAAAATCTCTACCCGGCAAAATCCTGATTCTACGGTATCTTCCGCCGCTCCGCAAACGTGGGATGATATGCTCCTGTCGGATGATTCGCAAGCGCTCTTGTCCATGATGGGCGACGAAGCCGAGCGCGAGTATCGTACCGGAAAGACCCGCAAAGGGGGGTGGGGTGATTGAATCCCATATCTCCGCGAACTTTCATAAGTGCTTTGCTAAATTACCGCCAGCCAAGCAAAAACAAGCCCGTTCAAACTATAAACTATGGGCTGCTGACCCATTTAATTCCACCACAAATTTTACCAATAAGTTCGGGAATATTTGGAGCGCGGAAATTGGCAGAACCCATCGGACACTGGGTAAAATGGTTGAGAAAAATGTGATTGTCTGGTTTTGGATAGGTGCACATGAAGAGTACAATAAACTTCTCAATCAATATCGCAAGCTCCTTGGACGGGCATAATTTCAGCCTACAACTTCATTACATCAACTCTGTCCACACATAAAAACAAGCTAAAACCCATAACCTAAAACCCATAACCTCCACAATGAGCAACAAAGCAGCCCTCCCCAAACGCAGTGAAAACTATTCCGAATGGTACAACGACCTTGTCAAACGCGCAGACCTCGCTGAAAATTCCGCCGTGCGCGGCTGTATGGTCATTAAGCCTTACGGGTATTCGATTTGGGAAAAAATGCAGCAATCGCTGGACAAAATGTTCAAAGATACCGGACACACCAACGCCTACTTCCCGCTT
>JAAFHM010000248.1 GCA_013298375.1 Ignavibacteria bacterium
AAATCTAAGTTTGTTCGCAAAAATAATCTGGTAAATCTTGGTAAAGTCATAGAAAAGAGAGAGATTCTCATTGAACTCCATTACCTCAATGACCACCCTGATTTCATATGAAATTCGTTACGCCCTTGAATGAAGCCACTCGTAAGCAGTTGTATACCATCTATCATGATGACGTTTCCTTCAAACGTCGGCTTCGCGCTCATGCCGTTTTACTGAGCGATCGTCGGTACAGTATTGACCAACTGGCAGATATTTTTGATGCCGACCGCGATACCGTCAGTATTTGGCTCACTAATTGGGAAGAACACGCTTACGATGGCTTATCCGATGCCGCTCGTCCGGGACGACCGCGTAGAACCTCTGCTCAAGAAGATGCAATGATTCTCCGCACGGTCGATACGCATCCACAGCAGAGTAGAACTGCGCTGTCGGCGCTGAAAAAAAAAAGATTACTCTGAGCCTCCAAACGATTCGCCGCCGCCTCAAAGAAGCGGGGTACCGCTATAAGCGGATTGTCAAGCGCCCTGCGAAAGCTCCCGATCGGCAAGAATATGAGCGATGCAAGAAGCATTTGGCAGAACTTGAACGCCGCGAAGAGCGGGGAGAGATTGAACTTGCTTACGCTGATGCTGCGGGCTTTAGTCTCCAAGCGCCACAGCCAATGGCATGGCAGCATTCGGAGCGTCCTCTATGGCTTGAGGCACAGAGTCATGGTAAACGCTTGAATGTCTTTGGATTCTTGCGGAAAAACAATGCGTTTGAAGCGGTTGTTTTTGAGCAAACCATCAATGATGATTGTGTGATTGCAGCGATTGATCACTATATCCGCCATCGCACCAAAGACTCGCTGCCACTGCATATTCCTCTGGACAATGCGCCATCGCACCACACCGATGCAATGTACGAAGCGCAAGAACGGTGGAAGAAGAAGAATGTTTTTCTTGAATATTTGACTCCGTATTCTCCACAACTCAATCGTATTGAAATCCTGTGGCGGCGCGTGAAGTATCACTGGTTACCACTGGAAGCCTTCCAGAGTATGAAGAGTTTGAGACGGCATTTATTCGCTGTCCTTAACGGCATCGGGACGGAATACCCGATTACTTTTAAGAACTAACTTACCTGTTTTTTTTTCGTCAACCCCATGAAAAACATCATCATATTTTGGTTCCGCCGCGATTTGCGTTTGAGTGACAATGCGGGCTTGTATCATGCCCTCAAGACCGCTCAGGAAGAGGGTTTGAGTGTGCTGCCGTTGTTTATTTTTGACCGTGCCATTTTGGATAACCTCGAAAACAAGCGCGATCGCCGTGTGGAATACATTCACCGTGCTTTACATAGCATCGCGGATGGCTTGCAACCGCATCAATCTTCGCTGCTTGTGCGGTATGGCTTTCCACTTGCAGTATGGGAGCAGCTTTTGGAAGAGTACCGTATTCATGCGGTATTCACAAATCACGATTATGAGCCATATGCTTCGGAGCGCGATGCTGCCGTCGAGCGCCTTTTGGAAGCGCGTGGAATCGGCTTTCACACGTTCAAAGATCAGGTGATTTTCGAGAAAAATGAGATTTTGACAGGCGACAACCGCCCATACACGGTCTTTACGCCATACAGCCGAAAGTGGAAAGCACATCTGAGCGATTCCGTTGTTCGTGCTTATCCGACCGAGCAGTATTTCAGCGCTTTTGAGAGGATTGCGTCCGCACCATTTCCAATACCGACGTTGGCAGAAATGGGCTTTGAAGCGCTTGGCGAGGCGTTTCCCGATAGTACCATTCCCGCCGATATTGTTCGCCATTACGACCGCACCCGCGATTTTCCTGCCGAGCGCGGCACAACACGGCTTTCGGTACATTTGCGCTTTGGAACGGTGAGTGTGCGAGAATTAGTGCGCACGGCGCAAGAATTGAACGAAACATGGCTCAATGAGCTTATTTGGCGGGATTTTTACCAGCAAATTCTTTGGCATTTCCCCCGCGTGGCGCATGAATCCTTCAAGCAGGACTACGACCGCATTGAATGGCGGCGCGACACGGCAGATTTTCAGCGCTGGTGCGAAGGAAAAACAGGGTATCCGCTTGTGGATGCAGGGATGCGGGAATTGAATGCGACGGGTTTTATGCACAACCGCGTCCGCATGGTCGTTGCGTCATTTTTAACGAAGCATCTGCTTTTGGACTGGCGGTGGGGAGAGCGCTATTTCGCGCAGCAACTCTTGGATTTTGACCTTGCGGCAAATAATGGCGGTTGGCAGTGGGCGGCAGGAACGGGCTGCGATGCGGCTCCGTATTTTCGCGTGTTCAACCCTGCTTCGCAACAGGAGAAATTCGACCCTAAGCGAGAGTACATCAAGCGTTGGGTGCCGGAGATTGATTCCGCCGATTATCCCGCGCCGATGGTAGATCACAAATTTGCCCGTGAGCGGGCGCTTTCCACCTACAAACAAGCATTGAAGCCGTCTGGCGGCGAGATACAGGAAAAATTATTTTGACAACAAGAAATTGCGATAATATGCCTTGCCGCGCACGGTCATGCGGAGTGTGTACATCCCGCTCGCCATATCGCTTTCGGGCTTGAAGGTAAAGAAATAGCGTCCTTGCGGACGGCGTAGAGACGGAAACTCGCGTATGACGTTTCCCCCCGCAGAAATGAGCGCAAAGTCAACTATCCCTAACTCAACAACCGTGTAAGGGAATACTGCGCCATCAGCAGGCACGGGATGAGGATAATTTTGTCCAAGACCATCAGAAAAATTGCCTTCGACAAGCGGTGCGCCCGTCATGCGAATCACCGATGGACGTGAAGAAGTCGGCACGACGGCGCGACCATTCACCAAAAGCGAATCGACAGTGATGGAGGTCGTCACATCGGGGCTTGCAAGCGTGAGAAATTCAACACCAACGAGTGTTACAAGGTCACTGCTGGGAGAGATTCGGCGGAGATTATCGCACGAAAGACGGACGGAAGCGAGATTGAGATTGACAAATTGGCTGTCGGTGCGTGGCGTGGCGCATTGCATCAGGTTTGCGCCGCCACCGATGGCTTGCCGAAAAGCTAGGGACGAGGGCGCGTAACGAAGAACGACGCTGAGTGAATTGATTGGGTCGGTGAATTGTCTAAGAACGGCGCGAATCGGCAAACGCACAAGCGTTCCGCGCTGAACTGTTGTGTCGGGAAGCTGGATGGAAATATCGGTTTGCGCTTGTGATTGTTCGGGCAGAAACGCAGCAAGAGCAGCAACAATGAGTATTGCGCAGAACATATATCGCCCCGAATTGTAACGACGGTGTAGAAGAATATTCATCGGTATTGGAATGGATAACACAAAGCCAGAGAGAACATTACGCCCAAAATACAACCATTTCCCGCTCTCTGCAAGCAAGAAAAATTCGATGACGCATCACTTTCGGTATTAGATTTGTAACTCTTTTGCTGTTCATCTGTTTTTTCTGGCAGAGGTGTTTGAAAAAAGTATTGAAGCGCTTCGCCCCAAAACGACATATTGTATTCATAATTTCATTTTAACCGCATTGCACGGAGAACACTCATGGCACTCCTCGACAAAATTTCCGCACCACTGACGGCAAAAGCTGCCGAGCATCTGCTCCGGCGGACGATGTTTGGTGCTACTCGCGCCGATATTGCCGCACTCACGGGCAAAACAATAGACCAAGCGCTGGATATGCTCTTAGCAACGCAACCCGCGCCGCCTGTGCCTGTCAGCCCAACATCGGGGCAGACATGGTTGAACAACACATCCCGAGACCAGAATGATGGTCTCAATATCCGCTACATGAAAGCATGGTGGCTGGGATTGATGGCTACTCAGCCAATATCCATCACAGAAAAAATGACGCTCTTTTGGCATAATCACTTCGCTTCGGCGTGGTCGGTTGTCAATGATTCGCGCTATATGTACAAGCAACACGCGCTTCTGCGGAGTTCCGCGCTGGGCAATTTCAAAACAATGGCACGAGAGATTTCCTTCGACCCCGCAATGCTGGTGTATTTGAACGGCAGAAACAATACTGCCGCCGCACCCCAAGAAAACTACGCCCGTGAACTTCAAGAACTTTTCACGATTGGCAAAGGTGCAGAAGTCAGCGCAGGCAATTACACGACCTACACCGAACAGGATGTTCGCGCCGCCGCCCGCGTTCTGACGGGCTGGACGGTTATCGACTCCACCGTAACATCAGGTTTTGTTGCCAACCGCCATGACACAACCGATAAGCAATTTTCAGCAGCATATCAAAATACGGTTATTCGTGGTCGAAGTGGCGCTAATGCTGGTCTGGATGAATTAAATGATTTGCTGGATATGATCTTCCGGCAAAATGCGACTTCGGAATATATTTGCCGCAAACTCTACCGCTTTTTTGTCAATTTCGAGGTCACGCCAACGGTTGAAAGGGAAGTCATTGTGCCGCTTGGCAAGACATTACGGGACAATAATTTTGAAATCAAACCCGTCTTGCGCCAACTTCTCGGCAGTCAGCATTTCTTTGATGCGAATCTGATTGGTTGTATGATAAAAACGCCGTTGGATTTGGTTATTGGTTTGGTGCGACAAATGCAAATCAATTTTCCACCACTGGCGACGCAACGAGAATATTACTACCTTTACTTCGACCAACTTGCGAACCTCTCCACAACGCTACAAATGAACGTTTTTGAGTTGCCGAACGTTGCCGGATGGTCGGTTTATTATCAAGAGCCGCTTTTCTACCAAATTTGGATTAACAGCGCTACGATGCCCGCCCGTGCGGATTTGAGCAACACGCTGATTAACGGCTGGGGGCTGAGGAATGCTGCTATGGCAACAACACGGGTAACCTTTGATTCCGTTGCATTTTTGGAGCAGTTCCCGAATCCTGAGGATGTTCTTAAAGTCATGGATAATTTAACGGAACATTTCTTTGCCATTGACTTGACAAGCAGTCAAAAAGATGAGTTGATAAGCGGACAACTCCTGCCCGGATTGCCCGGCACCGAAGCGATGGAATGGAGCACCGAATGGAGTAGCTACAAACTTACTCCGACGGACACGGCAAAGAAAAACACCATCCAACAGCGATTGAATCGATTGATACAGTACATGATAAAACTTGCTGAGTATCAAATGATGTGAGGCATTTGCCCGCTCCAAAGCCGCACCACACGGCGCAAAGCCGCGAGGTAGGCATCAACAAACCAACAACAATTACTCTCTTACTTCTCAAGGATACGACCATGAACCGCAGAGACTTTATTCGGGGCGCGACTGCCGTTGCGTTGCCGCTTTCGCTTGGTGGCTACACCGCCCGTGCAATGGGGCTTTCGCCGATGTTGGAAAGTTTAGCAGAACTCAGCGCACTGTCCGACCGTTATTTGGTACTCATTCAGCTTGCCGGCGGCAATGACGGCATTAACACCGTTGTCCCGCTTGACCAAATGTCCGATTACAACCGCCTCCGCAGCAATATTGCCTTGCCGGAAAATCGCTTGTTGAAATTGAACGACAAAACGGCATTGCATACGTCCATGGCGGGCATGAAAGCGCTCTATGACGCAGGAAACCTTGCTGTTTTGCAAGGCGTGGCATATCCGAGTTCTAATTTTTCGCACTTCCGCTCGACCGATATTTGGATGTCTGCCTCGGATTTCAACGAAACCGTCAATACGGGCTGGGCTGGGCGGTATCTGGATTCACAATTCCCGGGCTTTCCCGTCGGCTATCCCAGCGCCGCGATGCCCGACCCGCTTGCAATTCAAATCAGTTCCGCTCCTTCGCTGACGCTCAAAGGCGTGAATGCACCGATGGGCGTGAATCTTCAGAACCCTGAAGCATTCTACAATCTCGTGCGAGGAACATCCGTCAATGGCTTTACGACGACCCCAGACACGGCAGCAGGAAAGCAAATCGCGTATATCCGCCAAGTGCAGGCACAATCGGAGACCTACGCGGGAGTCATCAAAAAAGCATACGACGGCTCGAAGAACCTCGCCACCTACATCACCGCCAACAACCCGCTTGCCGACCAATTAGCAATCGTGGCGCGTCTTATCGCGGGCGGCTTGAAAACACGGGTCTATCTGGTGACGCTCGGCGGATTCGACACGCATAATCAGCAAGTTGTCGCCACTGACCGTACGCTTGGTTCGCACGGAACGCTCTTGGCACGGCTTTCGGAGGCTGTTACGTCGTTCCAGCAAGATTTGAAACTGAATAAAATTGATGATAAAGTCGTTGGCATGACGTTCTCCGAATTTGGTCGGCGTGTTCAATCGAATGCTTCGAGTGGTACTGACCACGGCTCTGCGGCTCCGGTATTCGTCTTTGGGAAGTCCGTCAAAGGCGGCGTATTGGGCGCAAATCCGAGTTTGACGAATCTCGACAATGGTAATTTGCGAATGCAGTACGATTTCCGCCAAATCTATGCTTCGATTCTCAAACAATGGTTCGGCACGAACAATAGCGAATACAGCGCCGTTTTAGGGAAAGACTTCACGACTCTGCCGCTTATTCAAGGCGCTACAAGCGTTGCCGACGAGCAGCAACCATCGGCACGAAGCGGCATTCGGATTCAAAACTTCCCGAATCCCGTCAGCAGCACGACAACATTTGAATACACGCTCCCCTTTGCTTCAACTGTTCGCCTGAAGGTACTGGATGCACAAGGACGCACATTGACAACGCTCGAAGAGCAGCAAGCCGCCGGAACATACAGCATCAACTTCGATGCGGGCGCACTGGCAAACGGCGCATACACCTACCGCCTCGAAACAGAGCGCGGCTGGACAAGCGGGCGCATGGTTGTTGCGCGATAAAATCACAGAAAATAAGAAAAAAGGGACTCACGGAATTGACCATGAGTCCCTTTTTTATTGTGCAGGCAAGCAACTGATCATATCTTTCCTTCCGATGGCTGTAATCCGCAAAAACGCTGCCGTCGGAAGGTTTACCCGGTTTTGTTCCCTCCCTCATCATTTTGGGTGTAGTTCCGGGAAATCCGTTCTACGCTTAGGAAAGCGTAGGATTTCTATGACCGAGGCAAGAACTTTTTTCAAAAAGCCATCGCTTTTTTGACGGGCTTCATGGAAATATGCTCGGAATTGTATTTG
>JAAFHM010000643.1 GCA_013298375.1 Ignavibacteria bacterium
GTACTTGAACGTACAGACGGGAAGTTAGACTTTATTCGGCTTGTGTTTGGTTTCTCTATGAGAATTTCGTGAATTCAGTATCCAAAATACTGTTTTTATCTTTTTTGCAATCTAATAGACGGGTAGATGTACCTGACCAGTTACCAAAACACTTATTCATCACTTACTATTGTACTAATGCTTCGTATTGCCATTCAAAAATCAGGACGCTTAACCGACGAATCGCTTGAACTCATGCAGGAATGCGGGATTGACTTTGCCAAATCCGGCGGAAAACTCAAAGCGGCAGCGTATAATTTTCCGGTCGAATTTCTCTTTTTACGCGACGATGATATTCCCGAATACGTTGCCGATGGCGTTGCGGACGTAGGAATTATCGGCGAAAATGTGATTGCCGAAGAGCGCCCGTCTTTGCAGCGTCCGGTGGACATCATTGAACGCCTTGGTTTTTCGCGGTGTCGGTTGTCGTTGGCGGTGCCGAAGGGTGCAGCATATTCGTCAGTGCAGGATTTGCAGGGAAAGCGCATTGCTACGTCGTTCCCGAACATTTTGAATGAGTTTTTGCAACAGCATGGCGTTCAATCCGAAATTCACGAAATTAGCGGGTCGGTCGAAATAGCGCCGAGTATCGGGCTTGCCGATGCGATTTGCGATATTGTTTCGTCTGGCTCAACGCTGCTCAGTAACGGACTTTCGGAGGTGGAAACAATTTTCCGTTCTGAAGCCGTGCTGATTTCACGCCCGCTTTCGCCGGAAAAGCAGCATATCGTGGATGATTTGCGCTTTCGCATTCAGTCCGTCGGCAGGGCAAAAAAGAACAAGTACATCATCCTGAATGCGCCTAGTGAAGCGCTTCCTGCAATCATGGCGCTACTGCCCGGCATGAAAAGCCCGACCGTTACGCCGCTTGCCACAAGTGGCTGGAATGCGGTGCATTCCGTTGTGCCGGAGGATACGTTCTGGGAAATCATCGGAAAGCTGAAAGAAGCTGGTGCGGAGGGCATTTTGGTTGTTCCGATTGAAAAGATGATTTTGTAATTTTTCACTTTCACCACTATTGTCGTTATGAATAACCTCCAAGGTCTTGCTTCCGAAAGCAATCTTCTCAAATCGGTCAGCGAAAAATCGCTCTCGCTCGTTATTTACGCCCTTTCGCTCGTAATTTGCCTTGCGGTGGCGTTTTTAATTTATTTCCCGCAAGCCCTCTCTGTTGGCGGCGGGCTGGATGTATCCTATTTGCCGCGCTTCCACGCCTTTTTGAACGGGTCGTGTACGCTGCTCTTGATTGCGGGTTATGTGGCGGTTCGTCGGAAACAATATAACATCCATCGAACACTGATGGTGGCTTGCTTCCTGCTTTCTAGCATCTTTCTCGTGTCTTATGTGGTTTATCATTCCCAAGCACCAGCAACCAAGTTTGGCGGTGAGGGCATTATTCGTCCGATATATTTCACTATCTTGATAACGCATATTGTCTTAGCGGCAGCAATTTTGCCCCTTGCTCTTTTCACCATTAGCCGCTCATGGCGCGGGGAATTTGCCAAACACAAAAAAATCGCCCGCATCACGCTTCCCATCTGGATTTATGTTACGGCAACGGGTGTGATTGTGTATTTTATGATTGCGCCGTATTACAAGTTTTAGTCATTATAGTCATTGGTGCATTGGTCATTGGTAGTATTTGTGGGACTTGAGACGTGAGTGACTAATGACCAATCCACCAATGACCAATGACCAATCCACCAATGACCAATCACCCAATTTCTTCATTTTATGCACGTCAACGACGCACAATTTCTTATCGGCGCAACCAAGCCCGAACATTTTCCCGCAGCCACAACGTTGCCGGAAGTCGCATTTATTGGGCGTTCCAACGTCGGCAAATCCTCGCTTATCAATAGCATTGTTCGCCGAAAAAACCTTGCGCACGTCTCCGGCACACCCGGCAAAACACAGCAAATCAATTTTTTTGGCGTGAATCATCAGTGGATGCTGGTGGATTGCCCGGGTTTTGGCTATGCAAAAGTCTCGCAGACCGAGCGTAAAGCCTGGAAAAGCCTCATGCACCAGTATTTGCATGAGCGCGAACAGCTTCGGATGGTGTGTCAACTGATTGATATTCGCCATGATCCATCGGATTTGGATATGGCAATGATTGAGGAGTTGGAACTCGCCACACGGCGCTACGTCTTGGTTTTGACTAAAAAAGATAAAATTTCTCCGACTGCCGCCGCAGAGCGTAAAGCGCAGCTCACCGAAGCAACGCAGTATTGCGCGGGCTGCATTGATATTTTGCCGTATTCCGTCGTTACCAACGACACCCGCGATAATCTTTGGGCAATGCTCAAACGCGAATGTTCACTCTAAAGCGCATAAAATCTTGCTCCCAAAATATCACGCTTTCCCACCAAGAAATCCCTACCGCGTAATTCGCTGAAAAATCGTATTTTTGTTCTTTGCACAGAACATTATTCGGCAGTGTTGAGTTTTGAGTGATAAGTTTTGAGTGAAAAAGTGCTGAAGTATTTATAGAGCAAGCACCTGCCCATTTTTAACTCAACACTCAAAACTTAACACTATCCATTATTCAGTATTCTTTTTTCACCATGAAACGCAATTCTCAGCGTGTTCTTGTCGGTATGTCGGGCGGCGTAGATTCCTCCGTTGCCGCAGCATTGCTTGTTGAGCAAGGCTTTGAGGTTATCGGCATTACGATTAAAACCTACAAATACGAGGACGTAGGCGGCAATGTCGGCAATGATTCCAGTTGCTGCTCGCTGGACGGC
>JAAFHM010000071.1 GCA_013298375.1 Ignavibacteria bacterium
CCCAACGAGAATCCGTACTGATTTGCTGCTTGCTGCCACTTTGTTAATTTCCTCAGCCATTGTGCCAATAGCCGTAGCCATTGAAACGAAGCCAGGAGCAATCTTTTTCACGGTACTTGGCGTAAAACCACCCTTATTGACAGAAGGGTTTTTCATACGATCGGGGTCGTACAACGATAGCAATGATCCTTGTATCCAAGCTGATGACGACCCGCCTGAAGCAATGTGTTTCTCATTGCCCTCAAGTTTCACTGGTCTGCCATCACGAGTCTTTGCGACCAGACCAATGGCAGCATTACCATGCGAAAAAACGGTTGTGTAATACGTCGAAAGCCCCGGCGTAAGATATTCGCTTGCCTTGACGACTGGTACAATCTTCGTGTCAGGGCGACGGCAGCCCGTAGCGGCAAATGCCATCGAAGCAGAAAGAATCCCAATAAAACTACGGCGATTCAAGCCACTTGTTTTCTCCATGATATTGTCTGCGCTGCCATCGGCAAACTCCGCATTCATTTCGGAAGAGTATTCTTCGGAGAGCGACGATTTGGCGGACAACTCATCGAGACTTTTCCAGTATTTACGCTCCATAGTACTTCGTGATTGAGTTTAAGGAATATTCAATTTTCTTAGTCAGTTGACAAAGCGCAAGCGGGAAAAACAGAGCGAGAAAACGCTCATTTCCTGTCCTTGCGACTTTATTCGTTAATAATGACAAGCACCGCAATTTTCTGGTCCAAGCGCAAGTTTTTTCGGCATAATCAGCCCGGCAACACTTGCTTTGCCAACTTCATGCTCATAAACACCCGCGCCTTCGATAGCACAATCACGCATCGAAATCCATTTGCCCTCGCCACGTGACGGTACTTCATTTTTAATTTTCTTTGCTGTTTCGTCGTATGAGTCAAGACCAGTAAAAATACCCGAAATCTCGCGGGCAGGAACGACGTTCGCTTGTGGATTACGATGGCAATCCAAGCACCATCCCATTGAGAGGGGTTTCATCTGGGTAACAACGCCCATTTTCTCTACCTCGCCATGACAGGAGGCACAATCAACACGAGCGCGAATATGGCGAGCATGGCTAAAATTAACATAATCAGGAAGTTTATGGACTTTGCGCCATTCAAGCGGCTTGCCTGTTTCCCAGCTTTCTTTAATCTTGGCAATTTTTGGGCTTTCTGCTTTGACTGCAATATGGCAGTTCATACAAGTGCTTGTTGCCGGCACGGTTGAATGCTTTGATTTTTCCACCGAAGTATGGCAATACATACACTTGATTTGTAGCTCTCCCGCATGAAGTTTATGCGAAAAAGGAATCGGCTGCTCGGGGCGATAACCCACATCGGTAACGGCATTATCAAAGCCAAAGTAGCTTATGATGCTGACGACCCCCAGAAGCGTAAGTCCTGCCAAGATGGTATTCTTGGTCTTTTGATTTGTCTTTGCGGTAAACATAGCAAACAAAAGAAAATGTGAAATGGTCTATTTACAATTATTTTTTTCGGTATATCTTTTGGCTAAGCATCAGGCGCTTGCAGCCGAATCAGTTGCGGACTCACCCATATCACGATAATACTGGGTTTTATCATGAGCGTCCATTTGGCGTTTTACTTTGATAACGATGGTAATAACAATCACAATCGGAAGCAAAATCATCATATAAATTGTATAGCCAAATGCCGCACCAATACCGCCTTGCGTACTGTTCAAATCAAAATTATCTTTACAATTTGGACAAGCGATTGCTGTGTTTTGCATAGCAACAAAACACATTGCAAGAAACATAATGAATTGAGGATACCAACGAGATGCTTTCATAACAAACAATAATTTGTTTGATAAAGAGAAATTACAAAGTCGGTCCACCCAAAACCGTCAGTGCAAAGACAAGAACGGAGAAGAGAAAGAGCGGTATGTAAATAAAGACGCGAATATAAGGATTATCAAATTTAATGTGCATGAAGATATACACAACCATCCATGCTTTTGCAATCGCTATGATAAGACCGATTGATACGTGCAGAATCGTTGAGACCCCACCCCAGCTCTCGGGAAAGTGGAGAAACTTTGCTGCAACAACGGTCAAAAACGTAAAAATCATTAGTGCGCTAAAGATCTTAATATAGCTTTTTTGCATCTCAGCGACGGACATACCAGCACCCATAATTCACCTCATCAGATAAAATTCAAAGTTCGTAAATTTCGTAGATTATTTAGAAAATGAGATAGAGAACAGGGAAAAGGAAAATCCACACCAAGTCAACAAAGTGCCAGTACAAGCCAAGAATCTCAACTCGTTCCCAATCTTGGTAGCCACGTTTGGTGAAGGATTTCGCAAGCATCCAGCCAATCGGAATCATCCCACCAATAACGTGAATAGCGTGGAATCCCGTCATTGTGAAATACATACCAAAAAACGAACTCGTACCGGGATAAATACCGTGGCTAAACTTTGCCGTATATTCAATATATTTAATCACAAGGAAACCACAGGCACATAAGAAGGTGATACCCATGTAGAGTTGGAATTTCGATTTATTACCGTGTTCGAGCGAGAGAATCGCCATTGCCATCGTAAGACTACTGACAATGAGGTTCACAGTATTAAGCGCGGCAAGAGGCCAATTCAATTCGGAAGCGCCATGCGCAAAGACAGGAAGATTTGTATTGCGAAGGATAATAAAGGCGGTAAAGAAACCGGAGAAAAACATCACTTCCGATGCGAGGAAAATCCACATACCGAGTTTTCCGTGGCGGATGCCTGTGACCGGCTCATGCGCGAGAGAAAGAGCGGACGACATAGATTATACTTTCGTGAAGATGGAACAATGTTTCATTGACAAGAATTAAATAACGAAAATCGCATTGTGGAATTTTCAGACCTTATCAACAAAGATAAGAACAAATATTCCAACAAGATACAGATACGATGACAAAAGCACTTTTCGTGCATTGACAACGCTAACATTTCGTAAAAGCTGGAGTGAGAAATAGAGAAAAATCGCACACAATATTGAAGCGCCCGCAAGATACACCATTCCAGTTTCTCGCACAAATGTTAATGCAAGTGTTGAAGGAATGAGAAGAAGAATATATATTACGGTCTGCAAAGCAAGCTGTTTTCCGGTGTTATCATGCACAGCAAGCATTTCATAACCACCGCGTTCATAATCTTGCTTATACATCCACGAAAGCGCCAAAAAATGCGGCATTTGCCAGAAAAACATCAATGCAAAAAATACAAGACCACCAAGCCCAAACGAACCCGTTGCAGCTGTCCAACCACCAAGTGCTGGTAATGCACCCGGAAGACCGCCAACCAAGAGAGAAAGAGTTGTTTTACGCTTGAGAGGCGTATAGATATTGACATACAGAATAAAAGTTGAAATTGCCAGTCCAACAGTGAGCATATTGACAAATGACAAAGCCACTACTCCTAATGCTCCCAATATCAAACCAAAACTTAAAGCCAGTTTAGGAGCGATAATACCAGATGGAATCGGGCGAAGCATAGTCCGTTTCATCAACTTATCAAAATCACGCTCCACAAAATTATTCAAAACACAACTTCCTGCCGAAACCAATGCAGTACCAAGCATAGCAAGAAAAAAATTGACGACATTCTCGGCAGAGGCAAAATGCTCTGTTGCCTTAGAAACACCCAGATAGTAACCAGCAGCAGCACTCAAAACGACCATCCGCGTAATGCCGGGTTTAGTCATTTCGTAGTACGATGCGAAGATACTCATCGGACTTACTTTTGCACTATGCTCGTGTGCCGCTTTTTTATCAGCAAGAGCCAAGTCCGTTTGAAGTGTTTCCATGAAGTTTCAGGAAGAGAATAGATAAATTAGAGCGGAATCTGCGAATACATCGGCAAAACCGTATCCGAAGCACTCCCAAGCGACAACAAACCATATCGTTATCAGCGCTTGGGAGTGGGAATTAAATCATAATTAATGCTTCTCTGCTACAGCAACTTCTTGCCCTGCCTCTACATGAGCAGGGCGAATCCACTGTGGCAAGTAATCACGTTTGGATTGTGGGGAAGCAAATTCATATGGACCACGGTACACCGTAATATCACGATCAAAGTTTCCATGTCCCGGATGTGCAGGAGCAGCCCACTCAAGCGAGTTTGCACGCCAAGGATTACGAGGCGCTGTGCGACCGAACTTCAAACTCCAAAGAAGATTGAAGATAAGGATAAGTTGGGAAAATCCCATCAAAATCGCAAAGATCGTAATAAACTGGTTGATCGGCTGGAATGGCTTCAAAAACTCGTACACATATGGGTCGTGAATACGACGCATATGCCCACCAACGCCAATCATATGCATCGGGAAGAAGCAGAGATTAAAGGTAATAAATGTAAGGAAGAAGTGAAACTTACCAAGCGTTTCATTATACATTTTACCGAACATTTTTGGATACCAGTAATAAACACCCGCAAAAATACCGAAAAGCGCTCCACCAAAGAGAACATAGTGGATGTGAGCAACAATGAAATAGGTGTCGTGAATATACACGTCAATTGGACCAATTGCCATAAAGATCCCGCTCAATCCACCGCAAACAAAGGTGGAAATAAAGCCAAGGGCATTCAGATTTGGTGTTGCAAAGTGGATATTACCCTTCCATATTGTGCCGAGCCAGTTAAAGATTTTAATAGAGGAAGGCACAGCTATAACAATGGTCGAAAGCATAAATGTTGTTCCCAGAAGCGGGCTCATACCTGAAAGGAACATATGGTGTCCCCAGACAACGAAACCCAAAAAGGCAATCGCCATAAGAGCAAAAACCATTGCCTTGTAACCAAAAATAGCTTTACGAGCAAATGTAGCAAGAATATCCGATACAATGCCCATGATAGGCAAGATCATAATGTACACGGCCGGGTGGGAGTAGAACCAAAAAAGGTGCTGGAAAAGCACAGGTTGTCCGCCACCGCCAGCGCCCACATTCGCGCCACTTGGAAATAAACCACCTGTGGAGGTGAGAAGATTCTCAGGAATGAAGATGCCTGCATGGAACACCTGGTCAACAAAAAGCAATGAAACAGCGGAAGCCAAAACCGGTGTACCAAGGACTTGCAAAATAGAGGTAATGAAAAGCGCCCATACTGTAAGCGGCATATCAAACATCCGCATACCTTTTGCACGCTTATTGAGTGTTGTTGCCAGATAGTTCATACCACCTAAAATGGAAGAAAATCCAACAAGAAAGACCCCAATAACCCAAAGAGTATGTCCGGTTCCAGAAGCACTTAACGGTGGATAGTTTGTCCATCCAGCAGCAGCAGTACCGCCTTCGACAAAGAAGCCAGACATGATTGTCAAGCCCGCAATAGGCACAAGCCAAAACGAAACCATATTCACCGTAGGCATTGCCATATCGTCGGTGCCTATCATCAGGGGGATACAGAAGTTGGCAAAAGCGCCCGTCGCCATTGGAATAATCACGAAGAAAATCATGATAGTAGCGTGCATGGTAACAAGCTGAGTATAAAACCCAGGCTGCACAGCACCATTGGAAACAAGAGTATCTGGTAACCATTTTCCAACAATAGGAATGGGCTCACCCGGATAAGCAAGTTGCCAACGAATAAAAAGTGCAAAGGCACCACCAACAAGCAGGAAAAACATTGATGTACTTAAAAACTGCTTGGCGATAGTCTTATGGTCGGTAGAGAAAATATATTTGCGAATAAACGACACACTGTGATGTGCGTGGTCATGTGCATGAGCTGCGTCGTGTGTGGCGACGTGAGCATGGTCATGCTGTGTTGTTGCAACTGCTGCCATAGCATTCACCGTGAAAAATGTGGTAAAAATCGTATTTGCTAGTAATTTAATGTTTTAAGACCGAACTAGTGAGACGAACCATGCTCACCTGCTGGGGGAGCCGACGACGGAGCAGGAGTCGCAACTTCAGGTTGTGGATTGGCAGCTTGAGCAGCTAAAATTGCTTTTTTTGCCGTGATTTTTGCATCCATCCACGTAGCAAAGTCAGCATCCGATTGCATATTCAAAACACCACGCATAGCATAGTGACCACTACCACAAAGTTCAGCACAAGCAAGCTCATATTTTCCAGGTTTTGTGCCATTAAACCATACGTCAATCCATGATCCAGGTACAGCATCCTGTTTAATACGGAAGTTCGGCAAGAAGTAACTATGCAGGACATCCACCGATGACAAATGCACAACAACGTTTTTGTTAATTGGCAAATTAAACTCACCAGTCAAAACAATATCATCCTTGCCGTGAACATCAGTTGGGTCAATTCCAAAAAGGTTTTGTGCCGTTCTATACCGCGCGTGGCGTTTGCCCAAAATCCCATCACCACCCGGATACCGTACGTTCCAGTTAAAGGCTTGTCCAACAACATCAATCTCAACATCTGGTGAGGGAACACGCGATGAATACTTCATCACTTTCCACATTTCATCACTATACAATCCCAAACCAGCAAACAAAACGGTTGGAGCAAGTGTCCACACAAACTCAACAACATTGTTGCCATGATGATAGATAGACTTATGTCCAGGGCGGGTACGATACTTAAAAATAAACGTTACCAACACAATTTGTACCAAAACGAAAATAGCAGCCGAAATCCAATAAACCAGGCGAAACAAATCGTCAAGCGATTCACTATATGTGCTGATTCCAGGAGGGAAATACGTCAGCATATTCCAAGAAAAATCAAACATAAATACTCCAAAAAAATCGGGGTAAAAATACTGTTATACGGTATATTAAAGTCTTGTGGTGAAACAAACAAAAAAGTACAGAAACAGCTATGTGCCTTGATGACACATTTACAATGGCTTGAGAAGTTCTGCCTCAGTATAGGCACCCGGGCGTGCAAGAGTTTTCGCACGAATATCAGCAACCTCTTTTGGGTCAATCGCGGGCGCACTGTTTCCCCAACTGGAGCGCACTGTTGTTAAAACATCGGCAATTTCTTGGTCGGAAAGAGCGTCTTTCCAAGGAGTCATCACACCATTGTAGTCTTTGCCAGCGCGTTGAATTTTGCCTTGATAACCATGCAGGACAATTCGGATAGGAATAGAAACATCAGCATTTTGAGCAAATTCAGAACCCGCAAGCGGTGGATACACACCTGGCAACCCCTTCCCATTACCCTGATGACAGGCAGCACACTTTTGATTAAACACTCCCGCGCCTGCACCTTTTGCCGCATCGGGGTTTGCACTTGCAGCATCGGCAGCTTTTGCGGAATATGGCTCTTTCCACTTTGGATCATCTTTATAGCTTGTAAAAAAGCCAGATAAATTTGACAAGAAGATAAAACCAATGCAACACACAACGAAGATAATCGTTATACGCATAAAGGGGAACAACTGGTTCATATCTCAAAACCTCGGTTACTATATGAAAGGTAATATTTGTTTTAGCTTACATTGAATCTAAATGTGGCAAGTGCTTTACTATAAGAGCGAGCTGACTCAAAAGTTTGTTTTAGCACCATAACGGACTGCAATGTTACACAAAAATTGTGTCAGTACAAATGCAATTTTACGCCCCCATACACTTGGTTTTACAAGTAAAGGCAAGGCTTTTACACTGTTTCTAGCGAAGCCGTTGATGCTAAAGTCGTTGGCGAACTATCAATAATAATCGGCTTCGAGCGATCAATTTTCTCTTGAATCGTAATCAGACCTTTGAGCAAGGCTTCAGGGCGCGGCGGACAGCCACCAATATACACATCTACTGGCAAAAATTGATCAATGCCCTGTACAACGGGATAACTACGAAACATCCCGCCTGTCGAAGTACAAACGCCCATCGCAATAACCCATTTCGGATCAGGCATCTGGTCATAAATTTTGCGAACAACCCACGACATTTTGTACGTCACTGTGCCAGCGACAATCATCAAATCTGCTTGACGCGGCGAAAAACGAAATACTTCCGAACCAAATCGTGCGCCATCGGTACGGGGTCCGGCAAATGCCATCATCTCAATAGCACAACATGAAATTCCCATCGGCATAGGCCAAACAGAATTACGCTGCGCCCATTTTGTAATTGCCTCGACGCTTGTCAGCACAAAGCCATCGCGTTCCAGAGTTTCATTTAGTCCCATTCCAAGGCTCCTTTTTTGACAACGTAGATAAATCCGGCAAAAAGCAGTATCATAAACAGAATCATCGCAATAAGGGCTTGCGCACCAAGCTGTTTGAACTGAACTGCCCAAGGGTACATAAATACAATTTCAATATCGAAAAGAATAAACAGCATCGCCACAAGGTAGAACTTCACCGTGTGACGCTCTTTGATAGACGTTACTGGCTCCATACCGCTTTCGTAAGGGCTGGCTTTTTCTTGATTCGCACGGCGCGGACCAAGCCATTCGTGCAACTTTACCATTACGATACCAAACACCGCACCGACAATGATAGTTCCAAGAATCGGTATGTAGGATTCGAGCATAGCTATTCCTTTTTCAACAAAAAGTGGTGTAAACCTCTCGTACTTTTGCAATTCAACGTGTACAGCCTTGAAGGGGAAGGCAAGACTGAGATACAGCATAAAATGGCGCTTAAATCACCCGACGATGCACATTTAATCATGCAACTTGAGCCAAATTATTTTTGTGCAGCACAAAATACTCAACCCACACCGAAATCCAAAGCACGTTTTTTGAATTTTCCACATTTTACCATTTTTTTCGTTGAGCATACCGCCTCACTTCCATTGCAAACGCATTCCCTCCAATACTTTTTCAGTCAGAACTTTCTCCCGAATCACAATGCCGATACTATTTTAACATTACCTTCTGAGAATCCCTCCGACAAAAAAGAAAAAGAATATCCTATCCAGAAGCGAATTATGTATATTTGCTCACCTGAACCAAATCTGTGTTTGCAGAGACAATTTTCATGCAATCCAAGGTTTATCGCTACCAAGCAGCACAATCCCTCAAGACTTTGTTGCTTGTTGAGTTTTTCCCTGAACAACCTTTTCCATCAAAAAGGACGGCACAATGCAAGAGATAATTCCGATAGTGGGCATTATATCAACATTTCTAGGGTTGCCAACGATTATTGTCGGCTACGCACTTGGCAAGCGTTTCCTAAATATCATTGAGCGGCGCACCGTCATTCAACAGCAAGAATTGGAGATTACCGAGCGGCGATTAATCTTGGAAGAGCGTGAACGCGAATTGGAAATTTACAAACTTGAGCTAGAAATTCGCCAGTTAGAGCGCGATGAAAAATCCAATAATAATCAACAACTTCCGCAGTAAATAAACGCTTTATAGCCCCAACAACCATCGCACGAACACCGTACACTTTTTGTACCGAATCACTATGGCAAAACAAAAATACACTATTCTGATTGTTGATGACGACCCCGCCGTGCAAGCCGTCTGTAGCGCTTTAAGCGAAAACTACGAGCAGGTCGTTTTTTTTAGCGAACCCGACTACGCAAAAGCCTTCGCTAATGTCGAGAAACTTCGACCGGATCTGGTATTGCTGGATGTGTACATGGGCGATAAAATGTGCTTCGATGCTCTGGATATGCTCCACGACAGAGGGCTGAAAATCCCCGCAATTATTATGACCGGCTCGTCCGATATGCGTATTGCCGTTCATGCCCTCAAATCTGGCGCAGAAGATTTTATCGTCAAGCCACTAGACCCCATTCAGGTTGAATCTGCCGTCCAAAGAGCGCTTCGGAACTACGATTTGCGTCGCCAGATGGATATTTTACAAGAGCGGCTTCAGGAAGAAGAAAAAAATGAACTTCTCGGAAACTCCGAAACCATGCACCAAGTTAAGCAGTTTGCCGATATTTTTGCGCAAACTGACGACACGACCGTGCTGATTTTGGGTGAATCAGGCACCGGAAAGGAACTCATGGCACGCTACATTCACGGGCGCTCCCCGCGCTCTGCCGGACCGTTTGTCTCGGTGAATTGCGGCGCAATTCCCCGCGAACTTGCGGAAAATGAGCTTTTTGGCTATGAACGCGGTGCATTCACAGGCGCAACGGAAAAAGTCAAACTCGGACGCTTTGAGATGGCACATCGCGGCACAATTCTGCTGGATGAAGTCGGCGAACTCAGCTACGAAATGCAAATTAAACTGCTGCGCGTCTTGCAAGAACGCTCATTTTATCGTCTGGGCGGCAACAAAGAAGTCTCTGTCAATGTGCGGGTTATCGCAGCGACAAATCGCAATCTTGAAAAAATGGTGGAAGAAGGAAAATTCCGCGAAGACCTGTATTTCCGTCTCAACGTAGGAACAATTATGATGCCGCCGCTCCGTGAGCGTCCGGGCGATATTATGCTGCTTGCAACGGCGTTTTTGAACGAGTTCAATAAAAAATTCGGCAAACGCATCGGCGGCTTTACCACTGACGCTATCGAAGCACTCGAATCCTACGAATGGAAAGGCAACGTGCGCGAAATGCGCAATGCGATTGAGCGCATCACGCTTTTGGAATCCGGCGAAATGATTACGAAAGATTCCATCCGCTTTTTGCGGGTCGGAACGGGTTCGCAAACCTCCGCACAGGCAGCAGCAAGCGGTCACCACCTCACAATATCCAAACATGGGGCAACACTTGAAAGCGTCATGCGCGACCTCCTGACACAAACGCTCAAACTCGCCGAAGGCAACCAAACCCAAGCAGCAAAGATGCTCGGCATCACCCGCGCCGTCTTGAAAACACGGATGGAGCAGCACGGTTTGGCAGGAGAAGCGGAATAGCGAAATACCAAATCTTTTGGAACATCAATGTGCAGCATCTCTGCCCCTCTTGTGCGAATTGGCGTTCGTACTCCTGTTTAGCGATTATTGAAGTAGGTGTTTTCCATAAAATCGTTCGCAAACTCTTCTCGTTTTGCAGCATCGCTGGGCGCTTCGACGTTGTTCCATGACGAAGGTTTATCGGCATTCAGCGACACAAGAAATTCCTTTGCCCGCTTGAAGTCATGCTCTTTTTCCGCGATTTTTGCTTTGATGGCGTTTGATTCCGATTCTATCCATGTTCGGCTTTTCATAAGTTCGCGCACCGTGTAAGGCGGGTTCTGGGTGATTTCCCTCAAACGGCGCTCTTCATTGCGGAGGCGGCTTTCGAGGCGCACGATTTCGGCTTCTAAATACTCTTCTGTTGAGTTCAGCGTTGTGAACTTCTCGCTTTCATCGGTCATACAGACAACATCGTGGATTGCTTGGAGTTCTTGCATATTGCGCTGTTTGTATGCTTCTTGGGTTGAGTGCCAAAATTGCTCAAACGCCGTGTCGGTTTGTTGTGGTGATGCTTCGGCTGCGTCGGGGTGCAGTTTTTTAACGATGGAGCGATACAGACCCGCAAACTCACTTTCATTGTGTCGCTCCGAGCGTTTGGTGGCGCTCTCTTCGCGCTCTTCTTTGCTCATGCCAAACGATTCCCGAAAGCGCTTTTTCACCCGCTCAAACTCGCGGTCAACAATCGTGTTGACGGTCACTATCATCGCTTCCGATAGTTTTTCCCCGCGTCCTAATTTAATCCGAAAAAGTTCTTCGCGGCGCATGATTTCTGACGTTTCAAGGGTTTGCTGTTGGAGTGCAATTTCCAATGCGCGGAAGTGTCGGTCATATTCGGTCAAAAGCCCTGGTAACACCTTGTCCTTCAATTCCTGCAACTCGCTAACGACACCAGAGAGCCGCTCCAGAAGAGCCTTACGACGATTCCGAAGTTCGGTAATATGCGGGTGTGTGAAAAGAGCATCCACGATTGCTTAGAGAAATGGGGAGAGGAAGTGTTCTTTAGAATGGAGCATTATCGCTATTCATCAGCTTTGAAGCATTAAAATCCGAGATGCTCGTGTTATAATCCGGCGGAGCATCCATACCAAATGCCAGATTTTCAAAGCGCGTAAATTCCTTCACATACGCAAGGCGTACTGCGCCAACGGGACCATTTCGCTGCTTGCCGACGATAAGTTCTGCTGCGCCTTCGGTGGGAGCGCCGTCTTCAAACGTCGTAATGCCGTAGTATTCGGGGCGGTGGACGAACATTACTACGTCTGCGTCCTGTTCTAGTGAGCCTGACTCTCTCAAATCTGAAAGCATCGGACGCTTGTCACTACGTCCTTCCAAGCCGCGATTTAACTGTGCCAGCGCCACAACGGGAATATTCAACTCTTTCGCAATTTGCTTGAGCGAACGAGAAATAATCGAAATTTCTCGCTCACGATTGTCGCCCTTATTGAGCGGAGCGTGCATGAGCTGAAGGTAATCAATCATCACCAAACCGATATTTTGCTCTGCCTTGAGTCGGCGGCACTTTGCGCGGAGTTCCATCACCGAAAGCGCAGGACTGTCGTCAATGTAGATAGGCGCTTTCGAGAGGCGGTCAAGATGTTTAGAAAGCGGCACTAAATCAGTCTGGGCGATTTTTCCATTCAGGAGTTTTTGTGTGCCGATATGCGCTTCTCCGCTCAGAAAGCGCATCGTTATCTGCTCTTTCACCATCTCAATCGAAAAAAATGCGACCGGTACATTGCTTTCCATCGCCACATTGCGGGCAATGGAAAGGGCGATTGCGGTTTTACCCATCGAAGGACGTGCCGCGATGATGATAAAATCAGACTTGCGGAAGCCGCCCAGCATCTCATCAAGTTTGGTGTAGCCGGTGTTGACGCTATCGTCGCTCTTTTTGCCATTGACCATATCGGAAATTGTGTCGAATGCATCTTTTGCCAACGCCTTCATTCCGCTATAACTCTTGCGGAGGCGCTTTTCTGCGATGCGAAAAATCTCGCTTTCGGCTTTATCAATTTCTTCCAAAGCATCCGTCGCAGGATCGTAGGCGCGGGCAAGTACATCAGATGCCGCGCTGATAAGCTGGCGCTTCAGAGCGTGTTCCTGCACGATACGCAGATAGTGGTCAACATTTGCCGCCGTCGGTGTTCCGGCGTTAATTTGCAACAAGGCAAACGTCCCGCCAACGGCATCCAGCATACTTCGGCGGCGCAGTTCTTCCGCTAAAGAGACAATATCAATCGTGATATTCCGCTCGGACATTGCCAGCATCACTTCAAAAATTTTGCGATGGGTTTCTTTGTAAAATGAATCGGCTTCTAAAACTTCGGTTGCTTTAGAAAGTGCATTGCGGTCAAGCATAATTGCCCCCAACACTGCCGCTTCTGCATCGCTGGAGTGCGGTGGTACTTTGTCGCCCATGGCAGCAAGTTGGAGAACATTTGCTCCTGCGGACGTGCGCAAACGATTGTCCGTGAGTTTGGAGTAAATCGTTTCTCCGTCGCGGCGCGTATCTTCCATGAAATTATTCACGTTGTTCGGATAGTTATGGGTGAGTGGGTATGAGAACTGGGGCAATGGGCAATGCAATATGCGGAAAAATTGCGGTTTTGTGCGATTCGGGCAGCGGCGATTTTTACACCAGCTACACACACTGCCTTGTGCAAAAATGGAGAAAATCTGTGGAAAAACCGCCGGTTTTCCACAGATTTTCTCCATGTACGTTTCGAGCGCTTGTTTTCCAACGGTATAGGCAATTCCTATTCGGCAGCATCGCCGACTTCATCGCGGTGTTCTTCTTTGGGAATGGGTTTATATTTTACCCGTTGATGTCCGGTGCCGAGAAGATTTTTTACGAATGATTCACGGATAAGCGCCATTTCACGCATTGTTAAATCACATTCTTCCAGTTGTTTATCGGCAAAGCGCTCTTCAAAAATTTTATCAATAGCTTCTTCCAATTCGTCGCGGTCATTGGTGTCAATAACGTGCGAAACAGCTTCCACCGCATCGGCAAGCATTAAAATACCCGTTTCTTTGCTATTTGGTCTTGGTCCCAAATACCGAAAATCATCTGCATTGACGACGATTTCTTTGCCCGGCAGTGATTTTGCTGCTGCTTCGTCCAGTGCTTTGACGTAAAAATAGCGAATCAGCATCGTGCCATGGTGCATGGGGATAAAATCAATAATTCGCTGTGGCAGCTTGTAATGTTGCGCTAACTGAAGCCCTTCTTGGACGTGTTGCCGAATAATGGCAGCGCTTTTGTGCGGCGCAATTTTGTCGTGCTTATTGGCAATATTGATTTGATTTTCCACAAAATATTCTGCTTTGCGCACTTTGCCAATATCGTGAAAAAGCGCCCCGACCTTGACCAGTATTGGGTTTGCATCAATCGCTAAGGCAGCACTTTCCGCCAAACGCGCCACCATGAGCGTATGC
>JAAFHM010000618.1 GCA_013298375.1 Ignavibacteria bacterium
GAATAAATGTGCAGCAAAGAGCAATACTCAATGGTTGTAGGGTTTTCATATTTTTTCCAGAGCAAATGATGAAACAACGTGAATTGATTGATTTTATGCGGTTTGTAGAAGTTGTTGCTTTTCTAATTCGCGTGCCTTATCGTGCAGGATGTGATTTTCCAAATGCACGTGTTTATGCAAATCTTCTTCAAATTCTTTAAGCTCGGCATACGCAGCTTTGAAGGTGTTACAGGCGGAAGCAGGAGGAGTATAATTTCCCGTCAGTTCCCTGATTTTGTGCATAATTGCGCCCGCTTCCTCATGTTCACTTTCCATCACGCCAATCGGATTGGCAACCGTTCCAAAATGGTTATTGGTGGGCGCAAGCCCGAATCTGACCGCCATTTCCATACGATGAATCGCAGGGAATAAGACGTGTTCTTCTTTGTAGAGGTGTGCTTCCAATTCATCGGCGAGAGTATCGAAGAGTTGCGCGACTTCCAGCGTTTCGGGATAATCCGCTCCGTGCCGCTCCACAACACGGTGAATATGCTTTTGAATGATGGGAATTGAGCGACGGACGTAGGAATGGTGCTGCTCCAGGATATGCGCAATTAAATCCGACGCAGATAGTGTAGAAAAATCGGTCGTATGATGTTTGGACGGAACAAGCTCCAATTGGCGCAAATCCTCTGTTACAGCCCGAAAATCAATATTGTTTTCTGCGCATAAACGCTGAAGTGGCTCTTTGCCTTTGCAACAAAAATCCACGCCGTACCGCTCAAATACTGCTGCGGCGCGAATGTCCTGTTTAACAAGTTGTGCTGGCGAAATTTCTGTAAAATTCATGGTTTCCTCCTTGTGATACAATCCTGACTCATCAGGTATGATGGATATTTCTTCTAAAAATCTTTTTTATCAAATACTACTTTCCCAGACCAGAACGGCAAACAAAGCCAGAATACAAGCGCACTTGCAGCAAGAGTTATTCCCAATGCTGTTCCGAAAAATTTCTCAAATACCGCGCCCGTATAGCCCATGAGCGCTGCCACATCGAATTTCAGCATCACCAGTATTCGCGCTAAATCTATCGGATTCGCAATGCTCATTGCCAAAACTGGGATTTCAAGCGGGTAATCCCGAAACGCCCATATCACTGCAAGCATAATCCCGTCATACAGAGCCGCAGTCATCAACCACAGCAACAATGCGGCTCCCAGACCAAAAGCGCGGTCTTCAACAACATTGGCAATAAGCAAGGCAAATGCTGTAAAAATCAGTGTGAGAGCCGTTCCTGAGCCAAGCAACATCAGAATAAGCCCAATATTCGCCTCGCCATCGCCCGCTCTTGCCAACAGAGGCAGACCGACACCCAGTAAAAACGCTGCCACAAGCGGTAACGCCAAACCAAGAAATTGCCCCACAAAGAGGCTTCCGCGCTGGATTGGCTGCGAAAGAAGCAGTTCGGTGAAATCGCGGTTATTGTACACGGTCATTGTGCCAATAACAATGCTCACAAGCGGAATTAGCAGCAGAACGATATTCAAAAGGCTGACCACCGTTCTACCGGAATCGCCACCAAAGCGCATCAGACCTTCGGTTGCCAAAAAGAAAAATGCCGTGTAGCCAAGTATCCATCGGCTTCGGGCGGCAGCAATGATGCCGTACCATGCGAGTTTTACTGTCGTGTTCATATCGTTTGCTCTTTGGAATAGAGTGATTTCTGCAAAAGTTGTGCGATTGCTCTCTCCAACGTTGCTTCTCCCGTTGAAGCAAGTAATTCTGCGGTTCCACCTTCAAAATGGATATTGCCGTCAAGCAAAAACACGACCGTATCAGCGAGTTCCTGCACTTCGCTCAGTATATGCGACGTGAGAAGAATCGTTTTCCCTTCGGCGCGTTCTTGCAAGACGAGGTCTTTGAAAGCAGCAGCAGCAATGGGGTCAAGTCCGGCAGTGGATTCGTCCAAAAGTAGAACCGTAGGGGAAAACATGAACGTCAGCACGGCATTGACTTTCTGACGAGTCCCGCCGGACAAGGTGCGAAGTGGCTTGGACAGATGTGTCGTAAGCCCAAAACATTCGCAAAGCTCTTGTTCACGAGAATACGCGGGATTACCCCGCAAATCCCGCATCATTGCGATCATCTCTCGCGCGGTGAGGTTGTCCTGAAACCGTGCTATTTGCGCCATGTAGCCAAGGCTTTTGCGGTACTCCGACGTTCCGACGACGTTTTCGCCCGCAAACAGCACCTCACCTTTATCGGGGCGCACCAAACCAAGAATAGCTTTCATCAATGTTGTTTTACCCGAACCATTCGGACCTAAAACAGCTGTGATAGAACCCGCATCAAATCTCAGGTTGATACCGTTCAAGACCGTAAGCGCCCCGAAGCGTTTGGTAATATTTCGTAGTTCAATCATGGTTTTGGGATTCGATTCTATGCGGGTTTATGAAAAAATTTGTATTTTACGGTCAAATATGTTTACCTAACGTTTGAGAAATCATCATGCTCATTTCTTCTTCACAAACTGAGGTTTCATCGGGTCTGCGCGATTCTACTTCTCGCCTATCCGATGACGACGTGCAGCGTCGGAATCGTGCTGTGGCTATTTTGGATAAAGTGCAGCTCAAAGCGGGCGAAAAGCCTTTAACTATGCAAGAAATTGTTGAGGAATGTCGTATCGTGCGAACGGAGATTTATGATAACGGCAGTTCTCGACGCTAACATTTGGCTCAGTCTTCTTATCAGCCACAAAGCTCTTCCCTACCTTGATGCAGTCTTGGAGGGACGTTTGCGGCTCTACACCTCACCTACACTCACGACGGAAACCATAACGGTCTCTGAGCGAAAGAAATTTGAGCGTTATCGCCTACCGTCCGCAGAAGAAATTTCCCGCCTTCACAGCGATTTTACGAGTATTTTTGCACCCGAATCGCTCTTTGATTTTTACCCCGACCCCAAAGACAAC
>JAAFHM010000530.1 GCA_013298375.1 Ignavibacteria bacterium
GATTCGCCCACATAAAGAATCCCATCATTGAAGCATTGGGGTCAATAAGGCGTAAGCGTTTTCCGACCAAATAGCCTATAATCAGTATTGCATACAAGACATATCGAAGGGGGATGTATTCTTCCCGTAACACCAATTTTGTCATGGGGATATTGACGACATCAAGAAGGAAAATCGCTATCCCAAAGATAAATAACCCAATCTTCGCCCCTTGAATCATTCGCTGAAAATTCTGCTTCAGCAAAGCACCCAGAAATTCATACCGATATTTTTCCGGAACAGGGGATATATTGACCTTGTGAGTCCATCGTATTTTCTGAATATCCTCAATCTGTTTCGGAGAATGTGTGTAAATATCGGCTGTCGTTTTTTGAGAAAAAATGCGTTGTATCATAAAGAATTGGCTCAAAGGGTGGGGTGTTTTACAAGCAAGTACGTTTCATGCCAAAAGTTTTATGGTAATGCTTTGGGTAGGCTCGGTATGAGGTTTGATGAGGTTTTCAGCCTGAAGTTTATTGAATGGCTAAAAACGCTCTGTTTACTTCGCTCCAACAAGAAACCACGTCTGCATCATGCCTTTGCCTTTTACCTCAATTTTCTCGCGCTTTTCAAAGAGAAATTTCTCCTGCAAAAGGACATAAACATCTTCAGAAACGTGAATTTTACCCGCCTCACCGTGAGATTCCATGCGGCTTGCCGTATTTACCGTGTCGCCCCAGAGGTCGTAGGCGAATTTCTTTTTGCCGATAACGCCCGCCACGACTGCTCCCGAATGAATACCAATGCGCAAGGCAATCGGCGCATCCAGCGTTTTACTCAGAAGTTCCACCGTTGCCAACATTTCAAGAGCCATTCGCGCAACTGCCTCGGCGTGGTCGTCTCGTGCTTCGGGCAAGCCGCCGACAATCATGTAGGCATCACCGATGGTCTTGATTTTTTCTAAATTGTACTGCTCGGAAAAAATATCGAAGGCAGAAAATATGCGGTTCAAAAGGCTTACCACATCCCATGCTGGGCGGCTTGCTGAAAGCTGCGTAAAACCGACAATATCCGCGAACAAGACCGTGACATTCTCGAAGTGATTGGCAATGTTTTCTTCGCCCGATTTTAAGCGGTGTGCAATGGCGCGGGGAAGGATGTTGTGCAGCAGTTCTTCAGATTTATGCTGTTCGATATTGAGCGCAGAATTGAGGTTTTCCAGTGTGCTGCGTTCTTGTTCCAATTCGATTGTTTTTTCTTGGAGTGCGGTATTGGAGATTTCAATTTCGCGTGCCTGCTCGCTCAAAAGTTCCATTTGGCGACTTACTTCCTCATTTGCTCCGACAAGTTGTGTATTAAGTTCTTCTGCTTTATTGCGTTCGTCTTGTACTTGTTTGGTCATGGCAAATTCTTGGCGAAAGCCCTGAAAAAGAAGGTTCGCAGAAAATACGGCTATCGCCAAAATTGCATAGCCACAAAAAAGCTCGTTGCTCGTTGTGCGCATAGATTGGCTTGTTGCCAAGACAACACCCGTATAGACAGCCGCATTAACAAGACCGAGGATAATCGTATAACTCTTATTGGCATACAATCCCGCAGAAATAAGACCGACAAAAACTGCATACGCGCCGGAAATATTGTCCAACGAAGCGCCCATGTTGTAGAACATCACATATGCTGCGACCGTATAGGAACCACGAAAAAAATTACCCCACACAAAAAATGCTGCAAGAGAAATATTCGGATTATTGATATTCAACCGTATTCCTGCTGCATATCCGCACGTCAAGGTAAAAAAAAGGGCAATGTGTGTGTACAATGCAAACGAGCGTGATTCTTCCGGTAAACCCGGCAGGTTCAACACATCCACCGCAATAATAAGCGCTGCAATGACCATAGAACCAAACTTTGATGCAATCACCATGCGTTCAAAATTCTGTTTGACCATCGTGTTCACAAATTCATATCGGTGCTGCTCCGGGACTGGTGCAATATCAATGTTTTTCACCCATTTCAGACGGGCAATTTCGGCTTGCTGTTTCTCGGAAACGGCGTAGATGCTTGAAAGAGAACTGGTCTTCGATTCGCTCATTGGTGCGTTCCTCAATAATCCGTGGTGTTTTTTCGTAATTTAGCGAAAAGTTCTCGTATTCTTGGAAATAACAAAAGCCAAACACAGTCCGATGTTTACATCAGTTCGTGCTTGGCTTAAAGTGCTACTGTTTTCATCGGTGAGAAATTGTTCAATGGAGTGTGTCTCGAATTGAACAGGGATGGCGCATTGTCATAATTTGCTGATAAGTTGGTCGCCAAGTTTCGATTGGTCAATTTTTCCCAACCAAATGCTCCAAACGCCTTTCATAAAATCAACACCCTGCACCGTAGCTGTGCCGCCGCCGCTAACGGTAAACGTTGTGGTCTTTTTCTCGGCGTTGTATTCGATAGTCACCTGAGATTTATCTTTGAGTTCACCGGAGAAAGCAGCCATGCCCGCGCTAATCTTTCCTGCATCGGTATAACCATTCATGGCAAAAGCATCTTTGAGTGCTTGTTGAATTTTATCTTTTTCGACATCGCGCATCATTTTCCAGACGAATTTTTTATCGACATCCATGTCAATAACGGCTTGTTTCGACTTGGAAGCTGGGCGTTGCTTCATAAAATGGTTGATTTCATAGACGTTGACCTCAACAAACACAACGGTCTTTACCCGTATGCTTGTGCCGGTATGAATCCAATCATCAAATACGGCTGTACTATTCCCCTTACCAGCGAATGCCGTCTGTGCGCTCATGCCAAGTAGCAGAGCAAGTAGAGCAACAAAAGTGAACGTACGTTGCATGGTTATATCTCCCTTGATTGTGTCGGGGTTCCCGAATTTTTTTTATCCAAACTCCCCTGACGTTTTGAAAGTATGCGCTCCTTTGGAGCAGCAGAGTTAGGCGAATTTACAAAAAATTGTCATATGATTACTTCGTTTGTTCAATCTTTCCATTGCTTTGCCTTTTCTTTACCAAAAACCACGTCCGCATCAAGCCTTTGCCCTTGATTTCTATTTCCCCGCGCTCTTCAAACACAAACTTCTCCTTGAGCGCCTCATACACTTCTTCCGAAACGTGAATCCGTCCCGCCTCGCCATGCGATTCCATTCGGCTTGCCGTGTTCACCGTGTCGCCCCAAATATCGTATGAAAACTTGCTCGTGCCGATAACTCCGGCAACCGCCTCTCCCGTGTGGATGCCGATACGCACTTGTATGTGTCCACCGAGGCTGTTCTTTGTATCGGGAATGTTCATTGCGTTCTGCATCGCAAGGGCAAAGCGGGCTACACGCTCGGCGTGGTCTGGAATGCGCTCCGGCAGACCGCCCGCAACCATGTAGGCATCGCCAATGGTCTTGATTTTCTCCAAGCCATACTGAATTGCTAAGGCATCAAACTGTGCAAATATCGCGTTCAAACCCTCGACCAATGCTTGCGCTGAGACAGTTTGAGATAATTTCGTAAATCCAACAATATCGGCAAAAAGAACCGTTACCGCGTCGTAATGGTCGGCAATGGCGCGTTCTCCGGCTTTGAGGCGTGTTGCAATCGGGGCAGGGAGGACGTTCAGCAATAAGCGCTCGGATTCAGCGTGAAGGTCGGT
>JAAFHM010000569.1 GCA_013298375.1 Ignavibacteria bacterium
GCAAAGGTGAGATTGTAAAGGAGAGTCGTGATTCCCACATACCCAGCCACGAGAGCGAGTTCTTGACGCTGGAGCGCTGGGAAGATGGTGATGGGGCGGTGTTTGCGTTTTTTTGCCCATGAGAGGGGCGTGATTGTTTTGCCATAGACTGGATAAATAATTCTTGAGCTCAAGTAGTAACTGAAGTTACGCTTGGGCAAAACTGGGTTCGTTATCAAGAGGGTGCATCGTGACGATTGATGCGATGGGAACACAAACGGAGGTTGCCGAGACCATTCGGGAGAAAGAAGCCGAGATTATCTTCTGTAGATCAAAGCGAACCAATCGACGCTTCAGCATGAGATTAAAGCACGTTTTGCCGAAGCCAAGCAATGGCGGGGCATTCAAATGCACCGGGTCGTTGATGGCGGACACGGGCGCGTCGAAACCCACATCTGCTGGGCAGTGCCGCTGCCAAAGGTTATGGCGGAGCAAGCCGAACGATGAAAAGACCTTTGCAATATTGCCATGATTGAGTCTCTACGCGAAATCAGTGGACATTCCACGCTGGGGTGCCGATACTACAATAACGACTATCTTGAAAAAATGCTTTTTGCACTCTGATTTTTTTTTCGTGCGAGTACACTAAGGCTGACGGAGTTACATTCCGTCAGCCTTTTTTTCTTTAAAGCATTGAAGAACAATTACTTTGCAGCCCACTCTTTGAGCAAATTACTTGCTTCATTGCGGCGGGCAGCGTCGCCAGCTTCCATATCTTTGCCACTTGCTGCTTTTTGTGCGTATTGTTTTGCATCGCCAAATTGGCTATTTGCCGCAAGTGCTTTTGCATACTCAAGGTTGTACATCACAAAATCACCACGCAAGTCGAGTGATTTTTTGAGGTTTTTGAGTGCTTCATCAAGACTGCCCCAACCCAAACCAACCATCATCCGCTTTGCTTTGGCAGTTTCGGAAAGTTTGAGGTGTGTGCGACCAAGAATGTAATGCGCAGCCGCAAGCGATTGTGGTGTTGCATTATTGAGCGAAATGGCTTTTTCTGCATCTTCGCGGGCAGATTTTACCTGCTCGGCAGCACCAAGTACGCCTTTGGTGAGAGCAATTTTACCAGCAGCAGCAGCACGGCGAATATAGCCGTTCATGCCGCTACCATTGAGTTTCAATGCTTCATCGGCAAGACGCTTGGATTCGTAATACATACTTTCTTTTTTTGCATTATCACTTTCCAAATCAGCCTGCAACAGCGTTACGCGGGACGAGCGCCAGAGCCATTCGTAGTCTTTAATGCCGGCATTATACGCCGCATCCAGCGCTTTACGTGCCTCGCCAACTTTGCCATCTTCCAAAAGGTCATCGGTTTTTGCACAAGCAGATTTTACATCTTGAGCAAATACGGTCGTTGCCGCCGAACCACACACAACAAGCGCCATCAGCGCCAAAACAGAAATTTTTACGAGAAAAGACTTCACAAGCTCCTCCTGAGAACTTTGCGTATAAAAAAATAGTGATTTGAGAGCAGTTTCCTGTGGTAAGGATGTACGTGCAAAGATACACTCTTCATGCACGTAGCCAAGTGTTTTTGTGCTAAAATTTTTCAAGCAAAGATTTTTCTTGACGCAGCACAAATTATTCACAATATTGCCGAAGAATTTACGTTCCAAGACTTTGACGGAAACACTGAATATTTAGTTTAAGCCAAAAACTTCGGATCAGTGATTTCCTTGCCACCACGAGTACAATTGTGTGTTTTTTTACCATTTTTTCAGGAGGTTCTATGAATCGCATATTTGCGACACTTTTCGCCACTGTTTGTTGTACCATGATTCTCAGCATTGGCACACTGTTTGCCCAGCGCGAACAAGTCGGTATCCGCTATGAAATCTTCGGAACACGCACCATTCCTGCCGCCACGCCCACAACCTTTAATGGTGGTAATATCGGCGGCTCGCTTTTCACCTTCAATGCGGGCTTCCAATCCCAGCTTGACCGCGATGGCACGATGCTGCTCAATAGCCAATTTGTCTATCGCAATGCTAACACGTTTTTTCCGGTGGCAAAAAACCCCATCAACGGTGATTTTACCTACGGTTCCGTCGGTGGTCATGCGATTTACTACGAGGGAATTTATTTGCAAACAATTTCGGAAAAATTTCAACTTGCGCTTGCTGCCAGAGCCGGCCTGTTCTCCGATTTGAATAATATCAATCTCTCGCATTTTCGCATTGAACCGCTCTTTTTCTTGGATTATTTTGTTGATGAAAAACTCACACTCGGGCTGGGATTTGTCTATAACACCAGTAATTTTGGACGCTTAATCAGCGTTCCTCTTATACACATTTACTGGATTCCTTCCTCAGAAGTTCTTCTTGATGCTCTTCTGCCAACGCGCCTCGACCTCTGGTATTATCCTTCCAAACAATGGGATTTGGGCTTGAGTATCGTTCTGAACGGCTCGCAATTTCAACTGGGACAATCGCCGGGAATTATCGGTTTAGACCGCACCGATAAACGTGTCCAAGACATTAACCAAATGTTTTTTGCCAATGCTACGATTGGACCAAACATCCGCTACAATATTTTCGAGAAAACCTACGTTTCCTTCGAGGGCGGCTATTCAATTGTGCGCCGTTTCGGATTTGATTCTGGCTTTCCGGTCGGAACAGGCTCTGTGCCTGCTCGGACTGATGCCGATTATATTGCCAGCTATTTGCGCGGCTTCGACTTTGGTGTCAATACGTGGTTCTTGCGCTTTGGTGTGCAGATTATGTACTGAGCATTTCCACGACAAATATAGCAGCCCCTTACGTCGCTTACGCAAGGGGCTGCTGTGCTTTTTCTGGGTACTTTCTCTCGCTCTTTTTGCTCAATTGAAGTTTGTATTGCTTCCAGTGTTGATAGTGCGTCCTGCGCTCATAGTGATAAAAACGGTTGCTTCGCGCAAGCTCTCGCGGGCTTCTTCCAGCGTTGCTTCTTGGACGTTTATGCCCGAAAGTTCTTCAATGTAGCCGATGAACCAGTCGTTGTGTCGTTCATGCAGCGGCGGTGAGGGCGGTGGTCATTTCTGCTGCTCCAGAATTTGTGTTATTTGCGCTTTGAACCATTGTGTTTGCACAAGGTCTTGCTCTTTCAGATTAAACTGCGCCAATGGCTCACGAACACCAGATTTCATGCTAAAGAATTTATACCACTCTTCAAAATTCTCGCTTGCTAAACTCCGTGCAATACCGCTTATATCCTTATCCTTCGTTCCTTTACCCTCGTTCTTAAATTCTTCGTACCCTGAACGTGCGTATTCGATACTCATCAGTAGCGTTTCT
>JAAFHM010000598.1 GCA_013298375.1 Ignavibacteria bacterium
CCCCTTTATCAAGGGGGCGAATACGACATCGTGCCATAAAGAAAATTATTTGAAGAAGAATCGTCGCCAATTACTCGCGGTAAATTTATCCGTAAACTCCTTTGGAACCGCTTCAAAACTGAGTTTTCCATCAGTTTCCAACATAAGAATCACCATGCAGCCTTCGGATAATTGCCCTTCGGCATCAAATTCCAATTCCTTGATTTTTACCGATTGCGTGAGTTCGTTGTTGTCAAGTCGCTTTGTGTAAGGCTTTCCGGTGTGTCCGAAAAAATGCACTTCGGGAATAAGTTCATCCAAGACCATGCGTAATTCCTTCATACCATAGCCTTGTTCGGTCATATCCTCCGGCGTATCATGCGTGAGAAGCACGTGGATATGCGGCTTCCGGCGAATTGTTTCCGCAATGCGCACGCGCTCATAATCTTGCAAAAAACGAGATTCCGTGCGGTTTTTGCGGTCGCCGATGCGCCCAATTCCCAGTACATTCAGCGTTGTTCCAAAATATCGAAACGGCATAACCACGCCGCTTTTGAGCATAAATACGTGTTTGTAGCAGTCAATCGGAAACGCCCACGCATCTTCGCCCGATTGCCGCTCTAATTCATCCAAAAAATCGTGGTCTTCGTGATTGCCGCGCACACAGTACATATCCACGCCCAGCCTACGCAACACGGCTTCTGTTTGGGTATTCGGTGTAGTGAAATCATCGAAAAAACCCAATTCATCGCGATTGTTTTTTGCGTGTTTGAGCGTGGCTTTGTCGAGTTTGTCAAGGTGCGGAAACGCGCCAACGTCGCCGCATTGCAAGATTGCATCTATGGTTTCGCCATATTCTTCGGCAAATTCGCGCACCATGAGAAACGGTAGCAATACTTTTCCATGAATATCAGCAAACACCGCAAAGCGCAAGGTTTTCGTGTTCGTTTCGGTGAGCATTTCACCAAGCGGAATCTTCTTCAAATCAAGCACTTGCAAGACTTCTTCGATAAAAAAGCCACTAATAAACGTCCGCACTTTTTCCGGCATTTGCCACACAAATTCCTTCAATTCTTGTGGATAGCGGTTGTAGCTGTATGCCACCAAACCCTCAATAAAACTCACGTTCACGGCATTTTGGACTTCATTACTACCATCAACAAGTAAGAGATTGATATAGTCCGCAATGGCTTGTATGCTGGCTTTGTCGGCTTTTGCAAAACACTCATCGCGCAAAAAGTCTGCAAACCGCGAAAAACTGTAATGCACACCGTCGCTGCCAAAATTTCCATCGTGAAACTGCGGAAAATGTTCGGTGAGATATTCACGGACATCGTTGGCTGTAAGCCGCTTTCGTGCTTGCATGGTGCGCTGTTGGTTAATCGTAATCTTGATAATATTCTTTTGAGCGGTATTTTTTGACCGAAACTTTCCATTTTCCATTCACCAAATTGCGCGTTGTTATCTTCACAAAACCGTCTGTAAGCGAGATGGCATCATGCTCTTCTTCAAAAACCTTGCGTAAATTTCTTCCTTGAACAACTTCATATTTTCGTTCTAAATGCCAGCAACAGCCTGATTTATTGCGGGAAATGAGGCGTTTTTGCTTCGTGTCAATTTCAAACATTCCTAAATTTTCCGTGGCAAGTTTGGTGAGTTTCTTGCTGAAAACAAAGTGTTTATGCGCTGTTTGGAAGAGGTAAACATTGTATGACGGCGAACCATAGCCACCTTGATTGCCGTTCCGCACAGCAATATCCTCGTTTCCATCGAAATTGAAATCGTCAAAATATATCGGCGTTCCTTCGTAGGTGCTTGTATCCGGCATCACGCTTGGGCTATCGCTATCTTGAAAGATTTTGGTAAAAGTTAAATTTGGACTGCGAATCTCTTGCAACGCCGTCGTAGAGCCGTGTGCGTACAACGTAATTACGCCTGCGCCGAAGCATCGTCGCTCGTTACCATTCGCTACTTTTCCCGCAGCGCGGTAGTGTGCGGACGACATGGTAAACGAATATGGCTGTGCCTCAAGTCTCAGTAACGATGCGGCTTGTAAGGCAAAAAAGATGATGAAGAAATTCTTCTTCATTGCCGTGTATTGGTATATTTTTTTACTTTTTTCACCCATTTTCCGTTTACGAATTTGTGCCGTATTTCCGTAACATTTTTATTCGGATAGTCGTCTTCCACCGAATATTCAGAAACAACGCGAAGCCGCTTTGTTGCTCCTTTTCCAAGCCAAATATATTCGGAAATTGACATCCAACAACAGTCTTCTTTTGCGTAATAAATGAGCCGTTTTTTCTCACGATTCACACCTACAATCGCCGTGCTGTTATGTTGAAGCTCAGTGAGTTTGTTGTGTAGAATATATCGATTTTGCTCAGGTTTGAAGCGGTTTTCTGTTGGTTTGAACAGGTAAATATCAAACGTAGCGCCGTCCGTGAAAATGCAGTTTGTGTCTTTCGTTGGAATCGCAATATCCTCATACCCATCAAAATCAAAATCCGCGCATATAATGGGTGATTCAAAATCTCGGAAATGAATAATATTTCCCGTCGTACTTTGCGCAAGCAAGGTATCAAGCGGCTTTGTAAGTCCAAAATCAACATTCTTGAAGGTCATTTGAATCACCACTATATCGGTACTTTTTACGACCATACTGACAATGGCTTCCCCGCTACACGTATAATCACTACATGGAATGGTAAATTTTACGTCGTATTTCGTCGAACCGTTATTCACGCGAAATGTCTGTTGAGCCGTGATTTTGCTCGGACAAGCAAGCATACAGGCGAGGATGAAAAGAAAAGTGTATAGTCGCATTTTTACAATTGGTCAAGTGATTGCATTCGTTTTTTGTGAGGGTCTGACTTCTTCGTCAGGCTCTCACTTCATTTCTTGTGGTGATGAGTGAGACCCTCAACCTGCTAAGAAGCAGGAATTGAGAGCCTCACAGCAGAGAAGAAGCAATATCTTTACTCACAATCATTGCGAAATTTCACGCGCCTTGTCGTCTTTTTTACCCATGTTCCTTTCACAAAGGTATAGCTTGTTTTGGTAACAACAGGATGAATTTTCGACGTGTCATTTTGCCAATCTAACACGATTTGAAGCCGTTTTTGCGCACCTTTTCCAA
>JAAFHM010000463.1 GCA_013298375.1 Ignavibacteria bacterium
CCAGCACATCCACCCCAAAGGGCTTTAATTCGTGATATAGACCCTCAGCAAGGCTTTGAACGTAGGCTTTTGTGGCAGAGTAGTGTGCAGAATTGGGAACGCCTTGAAATGCTACGAGTGAACTGAGCAAAATGATTCCACCTTTTTTGCGTGTTTTGAATGTCCGACTGAAATGATGCGTTAGCACCAGCAAGGCAGCGCAATTCACCGCTAACATTTGCTGCTCATCCTCAATGCTGTTTTCAATAAATAATCCCGATGTGCCGAAACCTGCCGAGGCAACAAGGAGACAAATATCTAGTATTTGTGAGGCTTGCAATACGGCATCAATACCTGTTTGTAGCGATAAATCTGCTTCGACGACCACGACTTCCACACGATATTGTGAGCGAAGCCGCGATGCAAATTCTTCTAATGCGGGTTTGCGTCGCGCCGCAATACACACGTTTAATCCCGACTCTGCCAAGCGCTCTGCAAGTTCTTTGCCGATGCCGGAGGATGCTCCTGTTATCAATGCCCACGAGCCGTAGCGGGTTTTGAGCCTGTTTTTTTCTGACTTGGAGAGTATCATGTTTTTTTTTATAGTGTTTGTAAATTAAACAGTGTTCAAAAAATATCCAAAAAAATAATTACGCTGAAAACTATTTTTTCTTTTGTTTCTTTGTTCTGGCAGTAGGCAGAGAAGCTGTCGTATCAGGGTGTTTCGGCATCATCGCACTCATCAAGAAATTATACGAAGCATCAAGCAATTCTTGATACTGCCCTTCCGAAATAATCGTCATTCGCCTACGAATGAGGAGCGAAACGCTACCATGCACAAACGACCACATGGCAAAAGCCGCCGCATTGTCATCAGCGCGAGGTAAGTACCCATGCTGCATACACTCTTGGACAGTGGAGCGGAGAATATGAAATGCCGCATATCCTTCCGTATATTCTGCTTCGCTCATTTTTTGAATGGGCGTACTCATAATAAACATCAAGTCATAGTATTCCGGGTGTTCCATGGCAAACTTGATATATGCCCGCCCAATAGCCCAGAGGCGTTCCAGTGGACTGGAAATAGATTCAACAGCGCGAAAAACGGTCGTAAGGTGCCGTGAAGCTCTCAAAACAAGAGCAAAAATAATTGCATCTTTGTCCTTGAAATACGAATACAGTGCGCCGGGTGTATAAGCAATCTCATCGGCAAGGCGGCGAATTGTTACCGCGTCGTAACCTTCTTTGATGAGAATATTCATCGCTACGTCCAGAATCTGCTCGCGCAGTTCTTCACGTTCACGTTCACGACGTTGCACACTTTTGATATTTTTTGCCATTGCTTGAAAAAGGAGGTATTACGATTTGAGAACAGGTACGCCCGCAAGTGCTTGAAAAAGCGCAAGAATACACACTCCACCGTACACAATAGCCAGCACAACAACAGATACGAAGGCATTCTGTGGGCTAAAGCGCTGGGCAAGTATAAATCCAAATATAGGCAAAATCTGAATAGCATGAAGCCCGATAAAATGCGCCACACGTAAATCGCCCACGCTGCGACTCCAATTCAACAAGGGAAGCCCCAGCGTCCCGTCAGGCGCACCAACACTGTGTTGCAAGCGTCCGCCCATGAGATAACCCTGAAGACTGGCAAGAATAAAAATACCGAAACTCAGCCGAATAGCCCATACATAAGCGGGTTCAAGTTCTATTCCAGCAACGAATGATTCTTGAAAAAACAACCACGCAACCATACCCACAGCAACAGTATTGATGCCGATAGCAACACCCATAATGCCGAAAATCGCACCGTCCATCGGCGTTTGGATGTTGAAGTGTGATAATACGCCCCGTCCGGCTTGTCCTGCGATACAGACCATTTCAATAATCATCGTAATAATCATGAGCCAGATTGCAATAGTTTTCGTCGAACTCTCTGCCAGATAGCCCACAAACCACGCCATTGTCCATAAGAAAATACCGATGGAAAGAGCAAATTTCATGGGCTTGAGCCAAACATTGACACCCATGAGCATACGACTATCAACATACATGAGGGCAAGGAAAAGAGCAAATGCAAGGAAATGGAGCGCTCCAAGAGTGCCGAGCGCGAAGTTTCTTTGGAAAATTGTTTGGATGAAGGACATTGCGACTGAGGAAAAATTGTTTAATGAGAAAACTATCTACCACAAAAATAGGGTAAATATTTTAATTGTCAAATAAAAATTAAACAGTGTTTAATTTTTATTTATTAATCATTGTCTTCTCAACTCAATCAACGGTTGTCAAAAAAGCAAATCCAACGCTCCACACAGACCGATAATGATGAACTATACTGAAGAAGGTCGAAAAACTCTTCCCATCCGGCGGCTGAGGAGAGCAAGTACGCTGCCGTCGGGTGGGTACTGCGTATGCAGTTTTTACCTTTTATGAATATACAAAACCATTCAACAGATTCTTTTTTATAAATCCTCATTACAAACGGTCATTTTCATCCGGTTCAATAGCCGGAATAGCGGCTAATGCTTGGCGAAACGCCTCTGCATCAAAGTTTGTACGACGTTCCGTAAAAAACGCCTCTGTTTCACGCCGCTCTGCTTCATGAGAAATTGCTTCTTCGATAAAATTCTCAACCGTTGTGCTATGCTTTTGAGCCAGCCCGAATACTCGTTCGATAAGTTGATTGGGAAGTGTGAGTGTCGTCATCATCGGAGTTCCTTTATAAATGTTCCGGGTGAAACAATAACTGTTGAATACGGCATTAAATCTGCGTTGAGAAAGTCTTTGGCATTGTGAGTAATAAGTTTTGTTGCGCCAAAATTGATGCAGCATTCGTAAACATGATTGTCATTTTCATCCCGCAAATTTGGTCGGATAGAATAATAAATCGGAGTTGGTTCTGCAAAATGAAGTATTGCATCAAGAATGGCTTCAGTTTGAGGTTTGGAGATGAATACACCTGAGAGCCGACGCAAGCGATATTCATACTCTAATGCCAACGCAACAGATACACCAAACCTGAATTTCTGCTCTGAAATTGCCTCAAGAATTTGAAAACTTGCACCAAGCCTACTCCTGATTGCTGATTCAATAACACACGTATCAATGACAACTTTAGGAGCATCCATAGTGCTGAGATTGAGGTTGCTTTTGCGTGAGAAAAATTTTATACATCGCAACAAATCTATACATCTTCGCAAAAATATAGCAAAATTTTCTCAGATGAAAATATCTATCATTCCACATACCGCCGCGCCAAGAATAATACACCACGAAAAACCAGATTTGAAACGGTTTTCAGGATGTTTCAAAAAAAGAATGTGTAAAAAGAGATGAACAATCAAAAAAATATCCCAAGCGCGAAAAAATATTGGTGAGAGAGGTGAACTGCTCAAGCTCCAACAAACCCAGGCATAGAGCGGGATATGAACAAGCGTGAAGACCAGAAAACCCACCTCATCCTTCAGAAAAAACGTCAGTGGAAACATCAGCCATTCCTTGCAGCGAATAGCGTCCATTTCATGCGTGAGGATAAAACCGAGACCGAGAAAAAAGAAAAAATGTTCAGGCATAATGCTTGATTGTATGCGGTGTTGAAGAGAGTGAATTATCGGATTTTTTTTGCCCTGAGCCTACTCAACGTCTCTTGGCTCATGCCCAAGTATGACGCAATCGAACCCAATGAAAATCTCAAAAATACGTCGGGGCGAGATTTCATCAACTGTTCATACCGTTCTTGCACAGATTGAAATTGCAGCGAAATTGCTCGCTCGTGTTCGTGAATCAAATACTGCTCGGTAACTTTTCGTTCAAAGTTTGCAATTTCCAACGAAAGCCCGCAAAGCCGTTCTACGTCGTGATGGGAGATTATCGCCAAAAGGCTATCTTCGACGAGTTCACCATATTCATAGCAGGGCTTTTGGGAAAGAAAACTGTAAAACGCCGTGCAGAGGTCGCCTTCAAGCAAGAGTCTTGTAACCACTTCTTTTCCGTCGTCCAAGTAATACTGCCGTACCGCGCCTTGCAGGATGAAATACCCGTATTTGACGGTTTGTTCGGGCTGAAACAAGTAGTCGTAGCGCGGGTAGTGGGCA
>JAAFHM010000567.1 GCA_013298375.1 Ignavibacteria bacterium
CAAAAAGAGTGTGCCTTCGTGTGCTTCTTCGATAAGTCCGCGTTTGTCTCGCACCGCACCCGAAAATGCACCCTTCTGATACCCAAAAAGTTCTGATTCCAAAAGGTCGGCAGGAATGGCGCTACAATTCAGCGCGATAAAGGCTTTTTTTGCACGAGAGCTGGAGTTGTGGATAGCGCGGGCAAAAACTTCCTTGCCCGTACCGGTTTCGCCCAAAAGCAGCGTCGCAATGTCGGTGTGAGCGGCATGGCGAGCCATCTGGATAGCTTCTTGCAAGGCAGGTGCAACGCCAATAATCGAACCAAAGGCATCTTGCGAAACAAGTTGCTTTTGGAGTTCTTTGACGGCAAGTTGGAGTTGGGATTTTTCGGCAGCACGGGCAATCGTGAGCATGAGTTGTTCGTGGTCACCGGTTTTGAGGGCATAATCGAAAGCGCCGTTTTTCATAGCTTCTACGCCATCTTTGACTTCGGCATGAGCTGTCAGCACGACGACTTCCGTTGCGGGAGAAATTTCTTTCAGAAGACGCACGAGTTCAATACCGTTAATATCCGGCAAATGAACATCGGCAATAGCCACAGCGAAGGAGGATTTTTGCAATAAATCCACTCCTTCTTTTCCGGTTTGAGCGATAGTAACCGTGTAGCCTTCCAAATCAAAGAGGTCAGCCAGTAGGTGGGACAAACGCTCATCATCATCAATTAAGAGAATTGTTTTATTCATAGTCTCCTCTCGACAACTCCGCAGAGTATCGGTAAGTAGGTCTGCAAAAACATCCGAATTCATAGGCTGAAAAAGCAGCATACAAACTATTGTTTGCTGCTTATACGACGGGTCAACCCACAAAGTTATGAAAAAAAATGGTAACACCTGCGTTATTCTTTATCGGCAAATGTTTTTTCCTCATTTTATCCTATCGGACATTTTTGATAATTTGCTTCTTTGTCAATCGTCGAAATTTCGATATTTTCCGATAATTCTTTCACTCAAATTGTTTTGCATTGCGGCACGGGAATTTCCAACAGCCAACTGTTATATTTTGCAATGCTTGACCCCTATTTATCCTGAACACATCGTCAATTCACAAGGGTTTGAAATATGGAAAAACGGACACGCCGAGTTATTGTACGCAAAACATTATTCGCGGTGCTTTGGAGTATCGTGTTTTTTATTCTCACCTCGACAAGTTGCCTTGTCTATTTTTCGGCAACGGCATACGATTTTGCGGATTTTGCGATGATGGAATCCGTATTAGATGAAAGAGGACAACCAAGATTAGACCAGCCGGAATACCGCGACACAGGGGCAAAAATCGCCTACGGCTTTATGACGATGCACGAATCCGATATTTTCTTGGGTTTATGCCTTTTTAGCCTTGTTGTGGCTTCATTTGGCTCGTATGTGGGGATTTTACCCGGCACCGATGAAGAAAGTATTTCCGAGATGATAAAACGCACCGAGCAGGAAAATATCTCTATGTTCGCCCTTTCGCCGCAGTGTCCGAATTGCGGAGCGGAAGTCTCAGGAAATTTCTGCGCAAACTGTGGTCAAGACCGCGAAGCCGCCAAAGAACTTACCCTTGCGAACTTCGCCCGCCAAGCCATCCCCGAAATTTTGAATATTGACCGCAAATTCTTCCGAACGGTGCGATTGCTGCTGACAAAACCCGGGTTTCTCACGTTGGAATATTTGCAAGCACGTCGTGAGCGCTATACGCTCCCAACGCAGATGTATTTCGTCGTCGCGGCAGCGTTTTTCTTAGTCAGTACGAACCTAGATGTGAGTACCGAAGCGCTGTTGAAGCTGCCTCAATTTTCTGCGCGTATCGAAGCAAAAGCAAAAGAAAGTAAAAAACCGATTGAACTTATTCAGCAGCAGGTGGACAATACGCTCGAAAATTATATCCCATTTTATACGTTCTTTATCGTCCTTATTTTCGCTCTCTTCTTAAAAGTCGCCTATAAAAACTGGTACTACGTCGAACATTTGATATTTTCCCTGCATTTTATTACCTATTTTCTTATTCTCTGGATGGGGCTGATTCTCGTGGCAAGCAAAGTGCCTTGGCTAGAGGCACTGGGTCCGATTTTGCCTCTGCCCTATCTCTACTTTGCTCTCAAAAACGTCCATTTTAGGAAGGTTGGGTGGCGGTTTATCCCCATTGCGTTTATGTTCCTCTTTTTATTTAGCTTTTATGTCGCTTTAACGATGTCGCTGACATTTTTCTTTTTGTAACACCCGCTTCAACGCTCATTTACTTTTATACAGAATCTCTTCAAACTCTATCATTTCAATACAATAGCGCTATGAAAAATCGTATTCTCATTTTTTCGTTTTTCGTCTTTGCCGTCATAGCGATGGCTGTTATCGGTTCTCTGCTCAAGGCGCGTTCCGACCAAGCAAAGAAGCTGGAAATACAGAGCCGCGACTTGGCGCAGTTCTCGGAAGAGAAAGACAGTATTGCTCAGGTTCTCGGCGATGCGACGAGTTCTATTGCCAATGTCTATAATCAAGTTTCCAACGTTGCCGGAGCGGTTGCCGTCACCAAAACTCTCGAAAACATTGACAATTTGAACTATAAAAATCAGGTTGCCGGAAAACTTGCCGCCATTAGCGAGGTCGTTACGGGCTACAAACAGCAAATGAAAACCGCTGAAGATCGCATCAATACGCTCAAACAGCGTAATTCGGGCTTTGCCCAAAAACTCACCGTATTGGAAGAAACAGTCAAAAAGCTCAAAGGAACCATCGAAGAGCAAGAAGTCCGCATCGCTCAACTGAGTTCTGAACTGGACTTGACACGTGCGGAACGCGATAAATTCAAAGCTGAGGCTCTAGCAAAAGCAAAAAAATTGGTAGAAAAAGAGCAGGAACTTACCGAGCGCACACAAGCATTAACCGAAACCCAAAGCGAACTCTACACCGCCTACTTTATCGTCGGCACAACCGATGAACTCAGTAAAAAGGGGTACATTGAGAAGAAGGGATCCGTACTGGTCTTTGGTGGAACATGGAAGCCCTCTGATTCGCTGCGCGTAGATGAGAGTTTTACCAAAATTGACACCCGTAAAACAATGGAAATCATTATGAAATCAAAGTTTTACCGAGTTGTGTCGGTACACGATCCCAAACTCCTCAGCCCCAAGCCCTATGAAGCAAATAACGCTCCGTACTCGCTGAAAATCGGTAATCCGGGGCGGTTTTGGTCGCAATCGAAAATATTGATTATTACCGAGGATTAATTTTACTGTGGCAAGTTGCTGACAAAGCTAGATACGAAGAGGCTTTCCAAGAAAACATCTTATCAAAAAAACGAGACTTTCGGCTTAAAGGCG
>JAAFHM010000150.1 GCA_013298375.1 Ignavibacteria bacterium
CAATTTGTGATGACGAATAATGTCGTGGGAGTGAGTAACCAAGCTGTCCGCACGTTGGATAGTGTGCGTGTTTTTTGGGTGAATCCTCCTTTAGCAGGCGGAACGACGCAAGCAACACTCAGGGCTGCACTCATTGGGCAAAGCGCCGTGCAAGCCACGTCGTTTACCGTTACGGTGCGCAGTGCGCCTATTGTGCCGTCCATTATCGGTTTTTCGCCGATTGGTGGGAATATCGGCACGACTGTTACGATTACAGGCGTGAATCTTGGCGCTGTTACGGGTATTCAGTTTGGCGCTGTTAATGCAAGCACGTTTACGCAGCTTTCTTCGACAGGCGTAACGGTCGTTGTGCCTGTTGGCGCAGCGACAAATCCTATTACACTCCAAATGGCAAACGGCACGGCGGTAACGCCGTCGAGTTTCCTCATTGTCCAGCCACCGATTGTGGATCTGCTCGACCCGCAATACGGCACGGCAGGGAGAACCGTCGTCATTTTGGGAGCGAATTTTATTCCGCCGTTGCAGGTGTATTTTGGTGATTCTTTAGCCGCATCTCTCAGTTCAGTCAGTGCTACGCAAATCAATGCCGTCGTGGGAGGCGGTATGACGGGGAGAGTTCGTGTGGTGAACTTAGGCGGGAGCGGGCTTTCGGATAGCACGTTCCGATATGTCCCGTCTCCTCGCCTGCTCTCCGTTTCGCCCGTGGATTTACCGCAAGGCGGGTTTGTAACGCTGACGGGGGCGAGCATTGGCATTATTGATAGCCTTTTTGTCGGTGGCACGAGAATCACCGATTTTACTATCGTTTCGGATAATCTGATTCGCTTTCGCTCTGATTCTGCGCTGGGTGGGGCAATACAAGTATTCACGCCCGCCGGAACAACAACATCTACCTTCAGCATACGCAATCTGCCGCCGCCGAGAATTACGGGCTTTTCGCCGTCGTCCGGCGGGTTTTCGACGATGCTCATCATTCAGGGAGCGAATTTTATCGGCGTTACTTCGCTCACTATCGGCTCGCTAACCTTTGCCACGCTGACGGTCGCATCGCCCACCGAAATACGCGCCATTATCAGTAATGGGCGTGAACAGGCAGCGCGTGTGCGTGTTGGCACGGGGGCTGGTGTTGCCGAGAGCGATAGCCTGTTCCGCTTTTTCCTGCCACCGACTATTGCGGGTATTCAGCCGGAAGTGGCGGGAGTTGGCGGTTTTATCACGATAACGGGAGCAAATTTGAGTGCGGGTGCGGCTTCCACGGTATTCTTCGGAAATGTACGAGCCGATTCGGTGATTATTCTGTCCTCGACGATGATGATGGTGCGAGTGCCGGAAAACGCGCAAAATGGTAGAGTTTCTCTTTTCACGCCTGGTGGCACTGCAATTTCGCAGCAGTCATTTTTGTTCGCACTTCCACCGACGCTCTCCGAATTCAGCCCCGATTCCGCAGGAACAGGCGGCGTGGTAACTATCAAAGGAACATCCTTTTACAATGTCCGTGCAGTGAGGTTTGGCGGGGTTACGGCGGCAAATTTTGTGGTCGAAAATCCCACCACCATCGTTGCGCAAGTCGGAAGCGGCGCTTCAGGTTTTGTGAGCGTCGAGACGCTGCAAGGAACAACTTCCAGCAGAACGCTTTTCCGCTACTTACCGCTTGTTACGGCACCCGTCATCCGAGCATTTACACCAACATTCGGCATTCGTGGCGATGTCATCAGGATTACCGGAAGAAACTTCACGAATGCCAGCCGGGTGAGCTTTGGTGGGCTTGCTGCGCAGTTTATGGTTTTGTCCGATTCGCTGATTTCCGCCACTGTTGCCGGAGGCAGAACGGGCAAAGTGCAAGTCTTTACGCCGCGTGGCATGGGAATTTCGCTTGAAGATTTCCGTTTTGTAGGCGACAGCATTGAGCGGGCAAATCAAACGCCGCTTCAGCGCGACTCGAGTATTTTGGCGAGATTTTACGCCGCAACAACGGGTGAAGCGTGGTTTGCGAAATTGAATTGGCTTTCGGATGCGCCGATTGCTGAGTGGCGCGGCGTGAAGGTTCAAAGTGGCAGAATAGTTTCCATTTCTTTGCCAAACAACAATTTGCAAGGCTCCCTGCCAGCGTTTCTGGGGCAGATAACGAGTTTGGAGGAATTGGATTTGTCGTTTAATGAGATTGAAGGCGAGATTTCGCCAGCTATAACGCGATTGCCAAATTTGCAGGTGTTGAAGCTCAACAACAACCGCATTTCAGGCACATTCCCCGAAGCATTTGGCACGAGAGCCAGTTTGCAAGTGCTTCATCTGCACGATAACGCAATCGAAGGAACGGTAACAAGCGCAATTTGCACGCAAACAAATTTGCGAGAATTGAACCTCAGCAATAACGCGCTCAATGGCGTTATTCCGCCGTGTATTGGTAGTTTGAGTGCATTAACGATGCTGAACATCGGCAATAATCGTTTTTCCGATACGATTCCCGAATCACTTGGCTTGCTCACAAATCTGCGAGAACTTCATCTTGATTCCAACGCCTTTACGGGGCGCTTCCCGGCTTCTTTCACTCGGCAGAGCCTCACAACAGCGCTGGCGGGAGAAAAAGGGCAAGCGTCATTGCAAGCGCTTTCAGAACTCAGAGTTTTGGATGTGAGCAATAATCGCTTAACCGATTTGCCGACGAATATCGGTAATCTTCGCCAACTCGAAGTGCTGAAACTGAGTAATAATCAGTTCTCCGGTGCAATTCCTTCACTGCGTTTGCTCACGGCATTGCGTGTGTTGGAAGTTGGTGGAAATGCGTTCAATGGCGCAATTCCTGATGACTTGGGCTTGCTGCCGTCATTGCGAACTGTTTCGCTGGCAAATAACCGATTCACAGGCACGATTCCCGCAGGGCTGGGGCGTTTAGCACAGCTTCAACACCTGAATCTATCGAACAATCAGCTTCAAGATAGCGTACCTGCTTCCTTCCAAAGCCTTCGCACGTTGGAATCGTTCTCGATTGCTAATAACCGCATCACACATCTTCCACCGCTTAATGCGCTTCCTCGTCTGGCGGCATTGGCTGTGGAAAGAAATCTCTTAACATTCCAACACCTTGAGCCGCACGTTGCGGTACGGACATTTTCCTTTACGCCGCAGGATAGTGTCGGAGTGGCGAGGGAAATCACGGCTCCGACGGGAAAACCGCTCAAAGCAGCGATAAGCGTTGGCGGGCGAGCCAATATCTATCTATGGTTCAAAAACGGCAGCCCGCTCTCATCGCAGCGAAGCGACACCTTGCAATTTACCTCGTTCTCGCGGCGCGATACAGGGCTGTACACCTGCCGGATAACCAGCAGCGACCCGATATTAGCGCCCTTGACGCTGTTTTCCCGTCCTGTGCGATTGCTTGCTTTGCCGCCCACAGCACCTCAAGGGCGCGTCACGCTTCAGTCCCCCGTACAAAATGCGCTTGAAGTGAGCGCTCGCAATCTCGCCTTTGCTTGGCGTGCGCTCGAAGATGCAAGCAGCTACGAAATTCAGGTTTCGACGACCTCGACGTTCTCCGACGTGGCGTATCGTCACGTTACAGGTTCGCGCCCTATTGCCGTTGCGCCTTCCTTAGCATTTGTGACGAGGTACTTTTGGCGGGTACGAGGCATGAATGATGATGTGCCGGGCGAGTGGTCGGAGGTGCGAAGTTTTACGACGATTGCCGAGAATGAGCCATTGACGGTGGAGCAGATAGATTTTGGCTCTGTGCCTCTTGGCAGCATATCGGAGGTGAAAAAACTTGTTATCCGTAATGCTACGCCATCGCCTATTTCTGTGTTGTCGGCGAAATTAGAATTTGAAGGTGTCCAAGCTAATAGCGAAGTAAATTTCCGATTTGTTTCGCTGCCGATGTCCGATGCCTCTGGGGTTGTGAAGGTTGATTCTATCGTTGAGTACGGCGTTCTCTTCGATCCAAAAACTCCCGGGAAGAAATCGGCAAAAATTACGGTTCAGTATCGGTTCTCTAACGGTACTGTCGAGCAGGTGCGAAGCTATACTACAGCCGTGCAGGGCTTTGGAAGCATCCTGAGTGCGCCGCCGCTTGTTTTCGATACATTGGTTGTTGGGCGAGGTACAGGGCGGATTAAAGCGTTAGAAATCACGAATCGTGCCGCCGGGCGCTCACAGATTATTACCATAGCTTTGACTCCCAAAAGCAAGCAACTGGGCTATTTTATGGAGGAAAGTGTTCGGGAATACACCTTCAAACGGAACAACGAAGTTGCGCAATTTTTCATTCGTTTTAATCCCAAAGAACTTGGCGAGGCAAATGGCGAGGTGATGATTATCAGTAGCCTTGTCGGAGATACCGTCTTTGTGCCGCTTTCGGGCTATGGTCGGGAAGTTTCGAGAAATGACGTACTGCTTTCGACCAAACTCCAAGCCATACCAGACTTGGTCGCGCCGGGCGGCTTGACAACGATTGAATTGCAAATTGACACGGTGCGATATATCCTCAATAATCGAGTTGTTATCGGTGGTATTGCTGATGTTCAAAGGGTTTCGCAGCCGCGCGTGAGTATTCGTCTGCGCATGAACCCGCAAGTCCTGATTCCATCGGCACGGGAAACAAAACTCAATTTTATCCGCACCGACGCGGAAGGAATGGCGTTGTATGACGTTCCGATGCAGTTATGGTTGGGGCAAAGCAAAACGCTTCTTTCGCTTGAATGTAGGGTTGTTGCGGGTTCGACTAATGCGACGGCGCTAGAATGTTTGGATTTGCAATGGGATAGGACAAATGCACTGCCGGGAAGCGCTGTTGTTCCCGACACGCTGAAAGCTGGGCGATTCACTGCCAGCGTTTCAATGGCGGGCGGTAGAAGGCTTATCGCAGCGAAGAATGATACCGCCAGCATCCAACTCTCTCTTCTTCGCCCAAACCCTGCAAACGAGGTCTTAAGCCTGTCGTACAGGCTTTTTGCACCGACAAGCGTTGTGTTGGAAGTGTTGAATATGAAGGGCGAGACGGTGCAGACTCTTCTACCCGAAACAAGTCGTAATGTAGGCGAGTACACGCTTTCGGCGAGTATTCGTGCGCTGCCTGCGGGATCCTATATGGTGCGCTTGCGCTCGGCGGATGCTGTCACGACGCAGCGTTTGGATATTGTGCGGTAATTCTTCGTTGTTGAGGTGGAGTCGTCGGCAAGTGCGGCTGCGCCTTTGTGCAGAAAGGGGGTAGCCCGAAATTCAATAGCCGTTGTCTGCTTTTCAAAAGCAAGCAAAGGCTTTTTTTATGATAAATTTTTTGCCATTTTCGCTACGCACAGCGTGAATTTGCGGGCAATAGGATGCAAAATAACGCCAAAGAATTTGTATTTTGCCACTGTGTAAATCTATGATATATTCGTCATAATTGTTGCCTGTTATATCCGACAACCGCCCATTTGTCTATGAAAAAAATTGTTATTTCTGAAGACCACACCATATTTGCCATGATGGTGACGCTCTGGCTGCGGCATGATAAGTATGCTGATGTGGTCGGTGTTGCATCGACGGGCGAGGAAACCTTGCAAATGGTTCGGAAGTTGAAGCCCGATATATTGCTGCAAGATATGATGTTATCGGATATGCAGGGTATTGATATTATTCGGCAATTACGACAGGAATTTCCCACTATGGGGATATTTGCTATGTCGGCACGGGCAAATTTGGTGAAGTTAGCTCTGGAGGCGGGCGCGAATGGTTGTATGCTGAAAGAAGATAATCCGCAAGTCATTCGCCATATCGTTGATTGGGATATTTCAAGCGGTACATGGGTGAGTCCGCTTCTGGGAGAGCGCTTTTTCAAGGCTTCGCAAGATTTGCTCCGATATAATTTTACCGTTGCAGAAATGAATATTTTGCGCCTTGTTTCGCTTGCAAATAATGAAATAGCAAAAGCGCTGAATATTTCTGAAGGAACCGTCCGCAATACCCTGACGACCATCTATCAAAAAACAAACATTTCAACCCGCCCCGAACTCATACGTTATGTGCAAGACGTTCTCCTTCTCGTGATTTCACAAAACGTGGTGTAGCCTTCCGTTTTGTGAAGTGAAAATATGACACACCCCGCAAAAATAGGTGACATCACAATAGCTGGCAAAATCGTATCTTTGTAGTTACCATGCCGTGTTCAACACGTTCCTCTCGCAGCATAAACTTTTAGGTGATTTTATGAAACTTCTCCAAACATTTTCGCCACTGTATCGCGCATTCCTTGTTGCTTCTTGGCTGCTTCTCTTCTCTCAAACTACCTTTGCCCAATGGACAAACGGGCAAGCAGCCACCTACGTTCTGGGGCAGCCAAACTTCACCGCTAACACCGCCGCCGCAGGCGCAAACGGCATGAACTTTGGCGAAGGAATGACTATTGATGCAGCGAATAATAAACTGTACGTTGTTGATAGAAACAATCATCGCGTTCTGCGCTTTGCTTACCCAATCACCAGCAATCAACCTAACTGCGAGGTTGTTTTCGGGCAATCAAATACCGCGAATAATACCGTCAATGCTGGTGGTGGGGTCGGAGCGGTAGGCTTTAACAACCCCACTGGTGTTGCGGTGAATACTGCAACGGGAGATATTTTTGTAACGGACTTCAGCAATAATCGGATTCTTCGTTTTGCCGCCGCACATCTCGTTGCCAATGGTGCGCACGGTCCGAATGCTTCCAGTGTTATCGGGCAACCCAATTTTTCTACCAATGCTTTTGGAACATCACAGAACACCCTCAATGGTCCGCACGCGGTTATCATTACACCCGGCTTCAACAATATGTGGATAGCAGATCTCACTAATAATCGTGTGGTCAGGGTTCCAAATGCAAGCATCACCACTACTCAGCCGAATTTTGATTATTGTATCGGGCAAACTTCTTGGACGAATAATTCCACAGGAAACGGCGCAAATCAACTCAGTTCACCTGCCGGGCTTTGTGTGGATGCTGCCGCAACGTGGCTTTTTATTGCCGATGCCGCAAACAACCGCGTCCTGCGTTTTGCCACACCTCCGGCGATGGTATTTAATGTTAATGCTGCCGCAGTCTTGGGACAAAGCGGCTTTGGCATGAGTGCAGCCGGTAACGGTGCCGCACAGATGAATGGTCTGCGCGATGTAGCGATGGATGCTTCCGGCACACTCTACGTCTCCGACCAAGCCAATAACCGTATTCTGACCTTCAATAACGCGACAAGTCTTGCAAACGGTGCAAATGCGGATAATGTCTTAGGGCAATCGGGATTTGGCGTGGGCGGTGCAGGATTGTCTGCTGCTCAATTCAACGCTCCACGCGGGTTGGCGATAAATGGCACAACTCTTTTGGTGAGTGAGCAAAATAATAACCGCGTTCTTCAGTTCAATCCTGCAACTCCGTATCTCTACATCGGTTCTATCACCAACAATGTCGTACAGCGCGTTACCACAGGCGGCGGGGGCTTGACGAACTATATTACAGGCGGCAGTAATTTACGCGGCGTTCATGCCGAACAAAGCACAGGATTTTTATATTGGGCAAATGATGTTACCGGTGCCATTGGTCGTGCTAATCTCAATGGAACAGGCGTGAATCAAAGTTTTATTACGGGCTTAGGGTCGTGTAATGATGTCTTCGTTGCAGGAGGCTATATTTATTGGTCAACTGGTTCCAATATTGGCCGTGCATTGGCGAATGGAACTGGCGTGAATGCGTCGTTTATTACCGGATGTAACGCCGCTTTCGGTTTAGTGGTTGATGCTACCAATGGCTATATTTATTGGACAAATTACAGCGGCGCAAGCATTGGCAGGGCAAATATTGACGGAACAGGGGTAAATCAAACCTTTATCACAACAGGCACAAATCCGTTTGATGTGAATATTGATTTTGTCAATAACAAGCTCTACTGGGCGCACTACGGCGGTGCAATGTCCATTGGCTGGTCTAATTTGGAAGGTTCAGCACTGAATAATAACCTCATCACCGGTGTGGCGAATGCTGGCGGAGTTATTCCCGACCCAACGAGCGGATACGTGTTCTATGTCAATGGTACAAATCTTGGACGAGCGAATCTGAATGGAACTGGTGCAAATAATACTTTCGTAACTGGTCTGGGTGGTAATTCGGTGAACGGTAGTATTCTCTACAACCAACCTGCGCCGCCTACGCCAACGGTAACATCGTTTTTACCAACGAATGCCGGACCTGGGCAAACGGTTACTATCACGGGAACAAATTTCGCAGGCATAACGCAAGTACAGTTCGGCGGCACAAATGCGGCATCGTTTACGGTGGTTTCGGCAACGCAAATTACGGCTGTTGTCAATGCCGGAGCAAGCGGCAGCGTCAGTGTTACAAACATCACTGGAACTGGTTCGCAAGCTGGCTTCACCTACAATGCACCGCCCGTAACCACTCTCTACGCAGCCCGCACGGGTGGACAAATCGGTACTGTCCGCACCGATGGAACAATGCAAAACCTCGCCGCAGCCACAGGTATAGGCTTCGGACGTGATGTTTTCCGCTTGGGAGCGTATATTTACTGGTGCGATGAAACAGGCAACAGAATCGGTCGCGCCAATGCGGACGGTTCTTCGCCGAATGTGAATTTTATCACAGGCTGCAGCTCACCAAATGGCGTGTACGTTACCGCCACCAACATTTATTGGACAAATTACGGTTCAACAACGCTCGGACGGGCAAATATTGACGGCACGGGCGTAAACCAATCCTTCTGCAACACAGGCGTAACGCAGCCTGTGGGCATTGCCGTTGATGTGACAGGCGGCTTTATTTATTGGTCTCGGACAAATTCTAATACCATCGGCAGAGTGGCATTAGACGGCGTAACGGGCTTGAATGCTTCGTTTATGACGGGTTTAACCAATCCGGGCGGTATCTGGATTGACAACCCGAACAATTTCATCTATTTCACACAAGCCGGCGCAAGCAATTCCATTCAACGCGCTCAACTAAGCACGGGAACAGGCGTAACAACGCTTGTAACAGGATGTAACATTCCTGTCGGCATCACCAGCGACGGCACGTTCTTGTTTTGGTCAAATCAAGGCACAGGCAATATCGGACGCTCTGTGATGTCGGGCGCGGGCGCAAACCAAACATTTTCCACCGGATTCACCAATTTACGCGGTATCGGCATTGGACCAAATCCCTCGCCAGGGCCAACGATTTCCGGCTTCACACCCGCAACGGCACAAGCCGGAGCGACCATCACAATTAACGGGACAAATTTAACCGGACCAACGTCTGTGATGCTTGGTAATCAATCCGTTGCTTTCACGCCTGTTTCCGCTTCGCAAATTACTTTTACGATGCCTGTGCTTGGCGGCGGCGGCTTGATTTCCGTCGTAACGCCAAACGGTTCTGCGCAAAGCGCAACACCATTTGGCTTTGATGGCACATTCGTTGTTGGGCAGCCGAATTTCACGAGTAGTGCTGCAGCAACGACTTCAACGGGACTGAGTTCCCCCGACGGCGTAGCAGTGGATATTCCAAACGGCAAACTCTATGTTGTTGACCGTACCAATAACCGTATTCTGCGTTTTGCGTGGCCCGTAGTTGGTAGCAATCCCGTTGCACAAATCGTATTCGGTCAGCCGAATTTTACGAGCAATGCCGTAAACAATGGCGGTTTGTCCGCAAACAGCCTGAATACACCATCAGGGGTTGCGGTTGACCAGTCCAACGGTGATTTGTGGGTTGCTGATGCGCTCAATAACCGCATCTTACGTTTTGCTGCGGCTCATACGTTCAATACCAATCAGCCTTCGGCTACGCAAGTCCTGGGACAACCGAACTTTGTTTCTAATACAGCACTTACAACGCAATCCGGCATGAACGGTCCGCGTGGTGTGCTTCTGGAATCAAGTGGACGTTTGTGGGTTGCGGAATATACAGGCAATCGTATTCTGCGATTTGATAATGCTGCCTCGCTTGGCAACGGCGCAAATGCGAACGCGGTACTTGGGCAGCCCAATTTTACCTCGAATGCAGCAAGTGTCTCGCAAGCAGGGCTATCGAATCCTATGAGCCTTGCGCTTGATG
>JAAFHM010000161.1 GCA_013298375.1 Ignavibacteria bacterium
CTTGCGGGCGCGAGATTTTTCCTTCAAACGCCGCTCCAAATCAGGGATATTCAGCGTTTGTGCTATTTCGGGGTAGTTCAACCTGATGTTCAACATTGCCTTTTGATGAAAAATCGGTTACAACGCCTGTAAATGCGTCATAACGAATCCGTGTTTTGTGAAGATTGTCGTGAGTGGAATACTGGCTTCCGCTCTTGGTTCGGTCTTGCTGCTCCAAGCCGCTCTAAAGGGCTAAAAACGCTATTTTTTGGGCTGTTTGGTAACACTTTGGTCATCTTCAAAGCCGTTTTCAACGCAAGATTTGGTAGAAATTGTAGTATTTACGCCGTTCCTACCGGATGCAGCCTTTTTCACGTAAGCTCATCAGTAGCGACCGCGTAAAGCGAAGCGAACAGCCGTAATGTTCAGCAATGGTGCGCTGTTGCAAACGGCACTCCCCTTCTGCCGTAGCATAACTGGCAAGAATGAGGTACATCGCTTTTTCGGCGTTGGTCAAGTTTGCATCGAGAGCGACGGACGTAGCAACATTCGCAAATTCCTTCACTCGTGTTGTGAGTGTTTTGATTTTATGAGGTGTTTGGGGCATTCGTTTTCTTCAATAGTTGGTATTCGTCATACGTCAAAAGTGCTTTTTCGCGGAGATGTTCGGCGCGGCTGAAATCCAGCGAATCCAGTCTGATGGTAGGATTCACGCCACCTTGCGGCATTTCTACCGCAACATAATGGCGTTGTTGTTGATTACTCGGACTGAAAGCTCGTGCCGGAAATTTCATGTCATCGGTCGGACGCGCAAGGGCGCGGAAGTCTGCTTCCACGCTAAACTTCACGATTTTACGCGGGTCGTAGCCGTTGGCGAAATGTTCCTGAAGCGTTTCCAACTGCGCCCGTACCGCGCCCGTGCTTGGCTTTCGTGCGTTTTCCCACTTTTCCCATTCCTGAGCAAAACCCTTCAATGCCTTCAAAGTCTCTGGCATTTCGACCGTGTTTGCGGGGGTGGGTGGGTGGGTTTTTCTACTCTCCTCTACTGTACTCTGCTCTACTCTACTCTGTGCTTCTGTTGCTGCAACATTGTTCAACATTGGTGGTATTTGCTGAAATGTTGGCGCAACATCGTCATCTGTTGTAGCAAGCTGTGGTTGTTTACGTTTGCGGGCAATGCGCTCGGCTTCGCGCTCTCGTCGCTCGTACAGTTTTGTCAGTCTCTTGTGAAGTCCTGGACTAAAGAGCATTCCATCCTCGACCACAAATGCGGCAATTTCAGGGCGCGTCGCCTCAAGGATAAAATCACGGAATGTTCCAACTTCACACCCGAACTTCCGTGCATAAATGCCGCATTGAATCTCATTCCATGTAATTCTATTCCCTTGCGCTCTTGTCAAAGCCTCCAGCATTTTATTGAAGAGTGCGTATCCAATAAGTCCGAACTGCGATTCGAGATAAATTACCTTTTCATCGGCGGACATATCCGCATCGTGTTTGAACCATTCTGCGCCTGTCATCGTCGGCTCCGAAGATATGTTTGAAAAAGAGTCTCACGGGATTTCGTCGTTGGTTCTACATACTTTGGCAAGCGCAGTGCATTCGTGGGAGTTTGTGAAAGCGTTGCTGCTCGTTCATAATCTTCCATGCGATAGTATTCACGTTTACCGTTGCTCTGAAACGGGCGTAGTAATCCTCGCGTTCGCAAAGAGTACACGACCTTATAGCCAACGCCTAGCACATCGGCAAGTTGCGGTATGGTGTAAAGCCTACTCACACATTTGTTAGGTTCGGGAATGTACAACAACAACATTCTTCCGAATTTTCTTTGCCGTTTCTCTCTCTTTCGCAATCATTTCCTGTTCAATATCGTGAGCAAGATTTAATGCTTCAATATTGCGCCGATGTACACGAGCGCGGGCAGTAGCTTGATTTATGCCTAAACGCTCTGCAAGCAGTTTTATCACACCACGCCGAAAGCGCAAAGTTTTTGTGCGGTCAAGGATATTTTGTGTTTGCATTTTGCAACGAAAGTGTTACGTTAGAGTAGTAAATTTGGTATAATATAACTAATTTGTTATTCATTGCAAACTAATATGGCATGAACGAGCAAAAAACATTGGAGCGTTTACGCTATTGGGTTTTTGAGGAAAAAAAGTGGACGAAGGCAGAATTTGCGCGGCGCATGAAAATTCAAGCGCAGCACGTAAATGGCTATTTGGAGGGTAAACATGACCTTGAAAATCTCTATTTCTATTTGCAACGTGAAGGCTGTGATGTAACATGGTTGCAAACAGGTGAGAAGCGTTCTAACGAGGCTGAATTGTTGCAAAAGCTCAAAGAATCAGGTATTGATACAACAGAAAAATTGGATGAATTGCTGCGACTTGGCGAAGCTGCGGGTGATTTTATGAAAAGCGCACAACGATTGGCAAAACTTCAATCTAAATAAGCCACAGGGCATTTGTCGCAAGCGTCCACGTGGAAATCTTATCATCATGCTTGTTTGGTTATGGCACGCCCACGTCGGGGAGATAGGTGGAATCATCCATTATACACGATTGGCTTTTGTTTAAGTCGTCGCAGCAATGTCTATACGGAAATAAACGGACAACGATTAGCAACAGGTTTGCGCTGGAATGAGCGGAACAAACCGAAAGCTATGAAAATTCTTGGTGAGCGCATCGAAGCGTTTTTGAATCCTCCAAGTGTTCAGGAGGTGAAAGAACACACAACAGATTCCGCTTTTGAACTTTTTGCCAAACAACATTTCCCGAATCTTTCCAAAAGCCACATCTACAACTGGAAACAGGCGACAGATTTACTTTTACCGAGCAATGTTCCTCTTGCTGCAACCGATTCAATTCGGAATTATATCATTGACCGTTTGACGGAATCACCATTACACGCAAACTCCAAGCGAAAGCATATTTCTTGTGTGCAGCAGTTTTTTGATTTCTGCATTGATGAGCATTGGTGTACAAAAAATCCGGTTAAAAAATCTATGTATCCCAAGAAAGTGAAGCCGGAAGTAAAACCGTTTACGCTCGACGAGTTTAATCGCATTGTTGCTTATTTCGAGAATATGCCTGTTTCTACAAAAGCGCGTGGTGGAAATAAAGACAAGAAGCAATTTATTTTGCTCTTGCGTTTTGTAAGTGCAACGGCAGTACGAATTGATGAAGCAATGAAAATTTACTGGCGAGACATTACGGGCAGTTTTATTCGGATTGACGGCAAAGGCGGGCGTGAGCGAAAGTTTCCGTTACAACCATTTCCAGAAGTACAAGAGATTTTGCGCGAATGCGAACCATTCCGTGAAGCAAATGGCGGAAAGCTGTTCGTGTGGACAACGTACCAGAAATTGGAATTGTGGATACGAGAAGCACTTAAAGTGTTGGATATTCCTGGTGAGCGTCGTAATTTCCATAGCATTCGTAAAATGCGCGAAAACATTTGGATTACGCAGGAGCGAATGCCTGCGGATGTTATCGGAGCAATCGTTGGACACACGCCCAAGGTGCAAGCAGAACATTATTTGCAAGCCCTGAAAGTAGAGGAAATGGAGCAAATTCTTTCTCAAAGTCGTGTCCTAAATGTGTCCTAAACTCTGGCAAAAAATAGCAAATACAGGGAAAGACAATATGCTTGTATGTCTTGATTTTACTGGGTATTGGTAGCAGGAGGGTGAGGCTATTCTTCCCGCCCTCCGCACAAAATAAAGAACTTAAGCCCTTGTAAAACGACATTTTACAAGGGCTTTTTCTTTTCCTCCAGTGACGAAGAAATAGATATTCCCTTTCGGGTGATAAAATCGTTATTTCCGTCGGGCGGCTGAGGAGTGCAGATACGCTGCCGTCCGGCGGATTCTTGTGACTATGACTCGTCGGACGGTTAAGAAACCGCCCGACGAGGTTTTACAATCTTTTACCCGAAAGAGAATAATTCGCATCTGTCCTTGTTTGCTCAGGGGCGGCTATAAAGAAGAGATACGATGAATGTGCGGTATCAGAACACGACCATCACACCAAATGCGTCAGCGCAATTTTCCGAAATTTCCGCGACGACGAAAGACTGGAAGCGCCTGTGCGCAATATCACCTCGCCTTTTTTCAAATTGCTGATAGCCTCTTTTAACCGAGCAAAATCTTGACCCGCCAGCCCGAATAAATCCCGTAATACGCGGTCATTCATGGTTTGCTGACGCATGATGAGTGGATATTCGGCATTTGCATAAAAATCAAAATACTCCGAACGAAAACTTTCCATGCTTTGTGTTGCCAAAATAATACTCAAACCCTTGTTGCGCCCTGTTGCAATCAAATTTCGCAGTGGTTTGTTGTCAAAATCCAGCATATAATGTGCTTCGTCAATCACGGTGAAATGGCGTAATTCCACGTGTTTCTCGCTCACTGCCTGTACGGGAAGCGCTTCATAGAGCGCATTCAGTTTTGCAATCGTAAAATACACCAACGCCTTCGCAATAATGCCATCTTTGGGGAAGGTATCCATTTTGATAATACTGCTGGAGCGCACCAAATCAAGCGTATCGCTTTGCGCAAAAAGATTAGCACGAATCAGTTGCGAGAGCATAGATTTGACGGAATCCGACTTGGATTGCTCTTTGGGGTCTTGGAGCGCGGTGTATTCATCATAGATGCGCTCAAAGCTCACCGGAGCGCCACTGGTGCGCCCGTAGCTCTGAATCACCGCCTCGGTAAGCCGATTTGCCATGTTCGCACTAATTGTGGCGCGGTCTATCGCCAAAAGTGCTTCGGCGAGTTCGGTGGCATAAAGGTTGATTTCGCTGCGGGAATGCGGTTTGCCCGAAAAATCTTTGAAGGGATTGAAGGGAAGCGCTTCGTGAATCGGGTCAATAATGGCGCGGCGTTGCACCTCGAAATGCCGTAACCATGCGTTATTAGCGGGGTCAGAAAATTCCCCTTTGTAGTCAAAAAGCAAGAAATTCACAGGAAAAGGCGTTTCGACCGACGCGCTCCGAAGTTGTTGCAGCAAAACAGCTAAAAGGTTGGTTTTCCCCGACCCCGTTGCACCCGCGATAAGAATTTGTGTATTCGGAATCTCGCGCCCATTCAGGTTGAGTGATGCTGACGATGACGACGTATTGCTGCCGTCGGCAAATGCGCCGATGTGAAGATTCAGCGCAGGAATCGCCTCGCCCGCATTATTACTTGTTTCTGCGGCAAGTGATTGAAGCCATGCCCCCAAATGGTCTTCCTGCAAAAGGTGTTCAGCGCCGCGTAGCATTTCGGTTGAAACGATAGCGCTCAAGAGCATCGGAGAGGCAGACTCCTGTAAAAGCTGATGATAGCGGAGTTTGATAAGTGCCGACCACATCGGAGCAAGGTTGTTGCGTGTGAAAACAGTTTCGTGGATGTAGGCAGTATCGGAAACCTCAATATTTACCAGCGTTTCAGCTTGGCGTGGTGCTTCAAGGCTTAATCCTGCTGAGAGGCACAAACGCTGTACAAGATTGGTATTGATCAGTGTCGGCTTCAAATCTCCATGATAATCGCTCATGTTCAAGCACGATTCTATGCGGTCTTTGAGCGTTCCAATCAAAGGGGACAGCGATTCAGACTGGCGGAGTGCAGTAAATTCGAGGGTTTGGGTGTTCATAACGCAGAAAGTGAAAATGACAGACAACCCGAAAATTACGAGGAATTTCAACAAAACGTACGTTCTTTTTGCAACGATGCGGTGCGAACTTCATTCGCACTCCTGTTCGGTGCCAATAGAGAGTGCTGTGGACTGTACTGGTTTGCGGTGTGCAGTATTGTATCTGTTTTGTTGGGTAATTTCTGTGTAAATTTGACCGCAAAACTTCTCCACACCAATTCACGGCAGGTTTTGCCTTGTCCATTACCGAAGGGAAATTGTTATGTCTTCATCACCGCAATCATCCGCCGAGTTCATCGAAGCGCCTATTGCCAGCACAATCAAGTCGCCGGAGGCTTCCTCCCGCGCAACGTTTTATGTGGCTTTCACGGCAGTTTGCTTGATTTGGGGTTCGACCTATTTAGGGGTACGCTTTGCCATCGAAACCCTGCCGCCGCTTGCAATGGCAGGTGTGCGCTTCACGATTGCCGGAATTATTATGCTGATATATGCTCGGCTCTCTGGCGCAGCGTTGCCAACGCTACCGCAAGTGCGTTCCACCGTCATTATCGGTTCACTGCTTGTTTCGGCGTGTAATGGGATGTTCACGTTGGCGATGGGGCGTGTTCCGTCGAGTCTCGGAGCGCTTGTGGCTACATCGCTACCAATTTGGATGGTACTTTTGGACTGGCTGCGTCCGGCGGGCAAGCGCCCCGTTAATGGTGTATTAGCTGGTGTGGCATTGGGTTTTACAGGAATTGTTGTGCTGGTGCAACCGTGGCATTATTTTACCAACAGCACGATGCAAAATAGCCATCCCTTCGATGCGGTGGGCTTTGCGCTGATGTTCGTCGGTACAATTGCCTGGGCGGTGGGGTCAATTTTTGCCCGACAAGCCGAACTTCCCGCATCGCCCAAAATGACGACAGCGCTTGAATTGTTGGGCGGTGGTGTTATTTTGCTTGTTGTGGCGGCGTTTGTCGGCGATTTTGGGCGCATTCATCCGGAAAATATCAGCCTCAAATCCATGCTGGCATTTCTCTATCTCATCGTTTTCGGCTCTATTGCTGCCTTCAGCGCTTACGCATGGTTGTTGCAGAATGTCTCGGCGGCATTGGCTTCGTCCTACACCTACATCAACCCAATAGTGGCACTGCTTCTGGGCGCAACGCTCGGCGGAGAAGTTATTTTGCCCGAAATGATTGCCGCTATGGTCGTGATTTTATTGGCAGTGGGATTGATCGCCAAATATCGCACCGCAAGCCAGCAAGCGCCTAGTGAGCAGTGATTTCTGTAAACGGACAAGAATTACCTCGCGCAGTTCGCCCCACAACACCGTTTCAGCGTTTTACTCAACCAATGTCATCATCAGCAATGAATCCAATCGCGCAAACATTCTTAGATTATCTCTACCGCAACGTCTATCGGCGTTGGATTCGTCCTGCCGAACCTTTCAGCACATCCCGCTTGTACTGGCAAGAGCGTTATGCAAAGGGCGGTAATTCCGGTGCTGGTGCATTCGACCGAACGGCAGCATTTAAGGCAAATGTGCTGAATACCTTTGTCCAAGAGCAGCAGATTCAAACCGTGATGGAACATGGCTGTGGCGATGGCAATCAACTACAACTGGCGCATTATCCAGCATACATCGGTTTTGATATTAGCGATACGGCGCTGGCACTCTGTCGCCAGCATTTTGCCAAGGACACAAGCAAACGTTTTTTGCACACGGACACGTACAACAACGAACAAGCGGAACTTGCCTTGTCGCTGGATGTGATTTATCATCTTATTGAGGATGCAGTGTTTGAGGCGTATATGATGCGTCTTTTTGGCTCGGCGACACGCTTTGTGATTATTTATTCCTCCAATACGAGCTTGCAAGCGCCCCATCAAGAACCCCACGTAAAACACCGTCACTGCACGGCATGGGTGGAGGCACATCAACCCGCATGGCAACTCATTCGCCATATTCCCAACGAATTTCCTGTGTCACTCTATCCGCACGAAGGCTCATTTGCCGATTTTTTTGTCTATGCACATACCAAGTAGTTTTCAACTTTTGTGACTGTTGGGGCAGGAGTCAGCGAGACTTTGTATCATCAAAAAGCGTAATTCTATCAGCATTTGCCCCAATTTTGAGAGTCAATTCTTCAAGCGGTTCTGTTGCGGGCAGTTTTGCTACTGAGCCGTCGGCGTGAAATTCTGCGCCGTGGCAATGGCAGACAAATTTTTGCGGCGTATTCTGCCATTCCACCATGCAGCCCGCATGAGTGCATCGCATATTCAGCGCTCGCAAGCCACCATTTTCCCCACGACGGATGTGGACGTTTTTATCGCCAAATCGTACAATCGCGTAATTACTGGGGTTCAAAAGTGCAGTATCAAACGTAAGCGGGGCTGCGGGTGTGCGGCGTTCCGACGGGGAGACCAAATACCGCCAAACGGCATAGAATGGTGCAAAAGAGTACGCCAGCCCAACTCCTACCAGCACTTGCTTCAGAAAATGCCTTTTTTCAGCGTTCTCTGGTGGCGGACTTGGCGTGACGGGATTGTTCATGCTTCGCTCAGGTCAATGTGGACATCTTCCATGATGGGATTGGCAATAAGTTTCGCACAGGCTTCTTTGACGGACTCCAATGCGGCATCCTTGCTTGCTGCGGAGACGTTTAGTTCGACGTATTTCCCAATGTGAACATCAGTCATTTCGGTAAAATTCAGCGAATGCAACGCCTGTTCGACGGTTTTCCCTTGAACATCAAGAATTTGCTTACGAAGTTGGATGCGAATAGCTGCGCGATAAGTATTCATAAAGTATTCATAATCGTTTTGGTGCGAAATTTACGTGTAAAAATGTCACTCGCGGAGGCACTCCCGCCCTACACCTTCGCTGGTGTAGAGCGGGTTACCCGAAAAAAAATCCTTCGTGAGGAAATACATTAGCTCATACCAAGCATCTTTTTGATACCGCCGCTTGTCAGACCTTTCGGGCGAGTAATCGGCACACCGGCTGCGCGGGCAAGCACGAGTTGTGCCGCAATACCCATCGCACGGGAAACGCCGAACATGACGGTATAAAACTCAAATTCTTTCATGCCGTAGTAATAAAGCAGGGAGCCAGAAGCTGCGTCCACATTGGGCCAGACATTCTTTGCTTTGCCGTGTTCGGTCAGAACCTTTGGTGCAATTTGGAAGAGTTTGTCAACAATGCCAAAAACAGCGTCGTCGCCGCAATTTTGCTTGCCAAAGTTGTGGAACGCCGTAAAACGTGGGTCGGTAACGCGCAAGACAGCGTGTCCGTAGCCCGGAATCACCTGACCGCTATTGAGCAATGCCCACATCTCTTTAGCGAGATCGTCGTCGCTTGGGATTTTCCCGCCGAATTTTTCATGGAGTTCCAGCACAAACGACAAACATTCTTGATTTGCCAAACCGTGCAGCGGTCCCGCAAGACCATTGAGCGCGGCGCTGAAGGAATAGAACAAATCGGAAAGTGCCGATGAAACCGTGTTTGCGGTGTATGCGCTGACGTTGCCGCCTTCGTGGTCGGAATGCAACACGAGATACATACGGATAAGCTCGGTAAAACGGCTGTTATTGTCCGGCAAACCCAGCATATACGCAAAGTTTGCACCCCAATCAAGGTCAGTACGAGGAGCAATCCGCTCGCCTTTGTCGAAACGCATACGGTAGATACCAGCGGCAATCGTGGTGATGCGCGAAAGCAGCAAGAATGCGTCTTCCAACATATACTGCCACATTTTATCTTTGGCTTTGCCCGAATCGTACGCCGCACGGAAGCGGGATTCGCGTTCCATCACGAGAATTGCTGTCGAGAGCATCACCATTGGATGGGAGTCGCGGGGCATGGATTCAAGCACGTTCCAGACGTAGTACGGCACCGAAGAATGCTGCGTGAAGAGTTCATGAAGTTCTGTGCGCTCGCTGTCGTTGGGGAACGAACCAGAGCAAAGCAGATAGAAAATATCTTCCGGCTGCGATTTGGTCAGCTCCAAAATCGGAATATTGCGTATGCGCAAGCCTTCATCGGCGTTCACCGTCGAGGTATCGCAAATAAGCGCTGGTACGCCACGAATACCGCCTAAGACCTGCCCGGCAGTAATTTCGCCGACTT
>JAAFHM010000145.1 GCA_013298375.1 Ignavibacteria bacterium
CATCGGTCAAGCCGTACGCCTGGGCGGCATTTTGTGCTTTGGTTGCCATAGTCTTTGATGCTTGAGTGGTAAAAAATGGAATTTGTCTGCTATTTTCCATTTACACAAAACAATTTACACACTCGCATTTCACCCCAACCTGATGTTGTTTCACCCCAAAGTTCTTGAAAAATTCGCTCAAAATGTGAATTTTGCTAAAAGTAATTTTTACGAACTATCACGCCGCTAATCCCTAATCTGTATGCAGAATCGAATGCAGGACTTACAGGTGCTGATTCTCACCAGCGACGAGCATTTAGGCGCAAATTTGCGTGTGTTGCTTGCCTCTTTACCGCAAGCGAATTTCTGCGCCGTCGTGAAGACCGTTTCCGCTTTTAACGCTATGCTGCATCATACGTTGGATGTGGTCTTTGTGGATGCACGCGAACTATACGGACACAAGGGGAAGGGATTAGCAGAGCGTGTTGCCAGCGAAGCCGCGCTGGTCGTGATTGCCCGCGATGGGCGTGATGCGGTGTTAGCATTTGATATAGAAGCAACCGATTGTGTATCGTTGCCATTAGTGCCATCGCGCCTTTTGACTGCTCTGGAGCGTATCGGGCAGTAAAGGCAAGAAGCGGAAACCCATTGCCTATCTCTATTTGCCTACACGCTTACCATGAGCGATTTAATGACACGTGCATCGCCTTCAAGAGACAACTCCTCTATCCCATCGTGCTGAAGAACAAAGTTGACAATGAGTTCGCTACCACTAGGGGGGATGATATGAATGGGAGGCAACATTTCATGCCGTAAATGAGCAATAATCGCCGTTGAAATTGCCCCTGTTCCACAAGCACCGGTTTCGGCTTCCACACCCCGCTCGAATGTGCGCAGACGCATCGTTTGTTCGCCGACTATGGTGTAGAAATTGGCATTTGCACCACGTGGAAAGGCGCTATTGTGCCGCACAGCCGCTCCCCATTGGGCAATGTCAAAGCCATTGAAACCAGATTGCATAACACCACCAACTTCTGGAAACCAAATCACAGCATGGTCGGAGCCAACATTGACGTACCCCGCCGTGATTTTGACATCATTATCAAGCCGCAGCAGCATTGGAAAAACAATTTCTTCCGGTTCGGGGAAGTACAAGCGCACTGACGCACGGATAGGGTGAATCTCTGCTTGATATTTACTATCCGAAGCCGTAAACCAAATATTCGGTGTACGGGAAGAGGTAAAAAATCCATGCTGCTCGGCAAAATGAACCGCGCAGCGCCCGCCATTGCCACACATCGCACCAAATGTACCATCGGGATTAAAAAAGCGCATGACGAAGTGCAAGCCCGATTCTGCCGAAGCCTCCTCGACTAATATCAACCCTTCGGTGCGAGGTAAGTTGGCGCTTGCAGGGCAGAGTTTTTGTGCTAATTCGCTTCCTTCCTGTTCGGAAAGATGATATTTGCGATTATCAAGCACGACGAAGGTATTCCCAGCGCCAGACATGAGCGAAACGTCCATATCCATAGTATTCTGCTCCTCAAAAAATGAACAACAATCGTGAAAAAAGTGATCAATTCGCCCAATGTACAACCTCATTTCCCATATGGGCGTTCTAAAAACTGTTTTGCGTACTTATGCGAATCATAATAATCTTCCCAACCGAGAACTTTTTTGTATTGCATAACAGCAAGATCGCGCTTGCCCTGAATATCGTAAATATTGCCAACACGGGAGTTGAGCATAATCATCCAGCCGGAGGGCTTTTCGTCGAGTTTACGGGAAAACTCGTCGCATTTGTAAAAATAGTTGAGAGCCTCGTCATATTTGCCACGCTGCATAAGCGATAGACCAATGTAGTACATTGATTCACGGGCAATAATGTTATCGTAACCAACTTTGCGATCAATACAGTTATTCAAGATTTCACGCCATGCGCCTTCCATTTTATCGTAGTTGCCCAACTGCACGTAGCATCGCCCCAAATAGGCTTTGAACATGGAGTTTTTAGGGTAATCCCCACACAACTGCTCGGCAATGGCAAGTGCTTCGGTGTAATTCCGTTCCATGCCGTATTGTAGTTGCAATAGCACAACCTTTGCTTCGGTCGAGGCGTAGCGTGCGCTTTGTGCAGCCAGCTTCAGCTCCGCAATACCAGCCCGTTTATCGCCCGGTGGAAGCATAGCGATAAGCGGTTTGACAGCCGGATACCGCTCAGGAATGGACTCCATAAAATAATGATAAATCCCAATACCCAGCATCACATCACGGTTTCCAGGCGCAACCTCTTGGCATTTCTGCACAAGGTCAAAGGCTCTTTTGCCATCAAGTGCCGCCGCAGCCCAATCATTCCGTAAAACAAAAAATCGTCCGCGAAAGCCCATAATACCCCCCTTGAAGAACAGCCCGACAATATCGTTTTCGTTTTGACCAAGAATACTGTCGCATAGTGTGATAACGCGGCTGACTTTACGTAAAAATCGCTCGTCCATGCGCTTATCACGGCTGTTTGTGCTGATTTCCCACCAATCAACCATTGCATCCAAGAAATAGCCTACCGGATGCTGCGGATATGCCTGTATCACCTTTTGAAACTCCGTACTGGCACTATCAAACTCTAAGTTGTAAATATGGCGAACACCAACACGTACTGCCGCATCAGCATCGGAGCGCATCAGCGCCCACTGTGCCTGAACGGGTGCAATGCCGAACATGGCAAGGGTAAAAACAACGATGCAAGCCAAGCGTGGAAGAGAGCAGACAAATACATTCACAGCAAAGACAGAATAACGAAATGGGCAAAATGGTGGATTGCGCAGGTGCGTTCTCCTCTTGGGCGCTTTGGAACATGGGAAAAGTTTAAGGATAATGCGTTTTCCAAAGTGTTTTCACGAGTGATTTCAAGAAAGGCTTGCAATATACTCCAAAACTCTTTTTTTCATTGCCTCCTCGACTTCTACGTGGGCTGTGCCTTTAATCATTTCCTCTAACTGAGGGCAGTATGAGGCGTAGCCCGATTCGCCCCAGCGACGAATGAGAATCTCGTAATCATGCGGGTTGGTGCTGATTGGTTTATCCATAACAAAAAATTGTTCAGTGTTGAATGGCAAAAAAAATGCGTCGCGGGTGAGCTTTTATCACATATCGCGGGCAAGTGAATATCTATGCGCAAAATTACAATTTCTTTTTCCGAAAAAAAATGATTCTGCCCGTGAAACTTTTTTTATGTCGGCTCGTTTATCAAATAAAGAGAAAAAGCACATAATTTTTACCGTACTATTTATATCATTATTTTTCATTAAAGGTATAGCCATGAAAAAACAATATCTCTCCGCATTGCTTTTTGCAATAATCTTTGCTATAATGCCAGCATTTTTGGCAGCACAATCAACAACAACCTCCCAAAGCGATATTGCAACATTGCGTAAAGCGATAGGTTACCCGCAATGGGCTATCAATCGTCAAATTGAAGGACGCTTTGTGATGGAAGTGTACGTCGGCAGCAATGGTGAAGTTGCAATGGTGAATTTTGACGCAACCAACAGCACTACCGAAATCACCCCGCTTATTGCCGAGGTATCACAAAAAATCTACGAATATCGCTTTTCTCCTGAACTTGCGGGACAGACCTTGCGCATTCCATTCCGCTTTGCGCTGACAAAATAATGTCTCGGATAGGTTGATAAAAACAGAGCTTCCGCACGTGACTTCATCAATAAGAAGTCGTGTGCGGAAGTTCCCATTATATGGGAAAAGCAAATATGCTCTAACCCGCAATAACAAAAAAGGCAATCGCTTGTATGCGATTGCCTTTTTGTTTCTCTTCTCTGGAGAAGCAGAAATTTACTTGAGAGTAACTTTTGCGCCTGCTTCTTCAAGTTTTTTCTTCATGCTCTCGGATTCGTCTTTGGTTGCGCCTTCTTTGAGGACTTTTGGAGCGCCATCAACCATGTCTTTTGCTTCTTTCAAGCCAAGACCGGTCAATTCACGCACAACTTTGATAACATTGAGTTTGCTTGCACCAGCATCGGTGAGTTCAACGTCAAATTCAGTTTTTTCTTCAACTGCAGCCGCAGGTGCGCCAGCAGCAGGCATAGCGCCCATCATCATCGGAGCAGCAGCCGTCACACCGAATTTGTCTTCGAGAGCTTTTTTAAGGTCAGCAGCTTCCATCAAGGTAAGGCTGCTAATATCTTCTACGAGTTTTGATACTTTATCAGACATTGGGAATAACTCCAAAAAAATGAAAAATGTTGTGTTCTGTTGAATATTTTGCCAATCGTATGAAGGCAAAACAATGTGAGTTGAGGCGGCAAGCCGCTTGAAATCAAATTTGGAATGAAATTGTCAAAAAGCACGATGAACTGATGATAGAATCGGAATCGCTGGTACGGAAAAAATTCAGCACTCAAGATTCCTAACCCAATACGTCGTTATTTACCTTGCTTTTTCGCTACTTCTTCGACGAGATATGCCACATCACGCATAACTGCGTTGATGGAACCCACGATGCCAGAAATTGGAGCGTGAATGCTACCAATAATGCCAGCAATCATATCCTCGCGTGTTGGAAGTTCGGACACGGCTTTAAGTTGCGAACCGTCGAAAGATTGTCCTTCGATGATTGCAAGTTTCAGTTCCGGCTTTTTGTCTTTCTCGAAATACTTCCGAATGACTTTTGCCGGAGCAATCGGGTCGTCATACGCAAAGACAATCGCTGTATTGCCTTTGAGGGCTTTTTCAGCAACGTCAAATTTTCCATCTTCTTTCAAAGCAAGATGGATAAGCGTATTTTTTGCCAATTTCATTTCAGCATTGACTTTGCGGAATTCCCGACGGAGTTCGCTGGATTGTGCTACGGTCATACCGCCCGCATTCACAAGGTACATGGACTTTGTGTTTTCGAGCTGACGGACAAGTCCAGCAACAATTTCGCGTTTTTTCTCTTTGGTAACCATGCTGAATGTTGAATTAAATAATGCGTGGTCGGAATATGAGATATAAGGGCGCAATGAGCAGTTACAGCCGCGTCATTGCTTGAGTGCGTAAACATTGTTAGAAAGGAAGCGCTTCAAGAAGCACGTTATCCTTGAATCAAGAGCAATTCTGTTTCGGAAATAGCAACACCAGGTCCCATTGTCGAGGAAAGGTGGACGCTCTTGATATATTTGCCTTTAGCAGTCGAAGGCTTTGCACGAAGAATGCTTGCATAAAATGTGCGGAAGTTTTCTTCGATTTTTGCTGGGTCAAATGACGCTTTGCCAATACCCGCATGGATATTGCCAGCTTTATCAACACGGAATTCAATCTTACCAGCTTTCACCTCGCGTACTGCTTTTGCAACATCGGTCGTAACGGTGCCGCTTTTGGGGTTTGGCATCAAACCGCGTGGACCAAGAATTTTACCCAAACGACCAAGTTGACCCATCACGTCTGGTGTAGCGATGATAATGTCGGTATCAGTCCAGCCGCCTTGAATTTTTTCAAGATATTCTTCAAATCCGGCACAATCCGCACCAGCAGCAAGAGCCTCTTTGTCAAGTGGCGATTTAGCGATAACAAGCACACGGACAGTTTTACCCGTTCCGTTTGGAAGGGCGACGGTTCCGCGCACGACTTGATCTGCTTTGCGGGGATCTACGCCAAGTTGCATAGCAATATCGAATGACTCATCGAATTTTGCGGTAGCATTTTTTTTGACTAACGCGATTGCTTCTGCAATGGTGTATTCTTTATTGGGGGTAATGCTCTTAATCGCAGCATTAAAACGTTTACTACGGCGTTTCATAAATATTCTTCAGAAACAATGATGAAAATGCGGTACAAACGGGCGTTCTGATGCCCTTCCGCGTTATAGAGTCAGAATCAGGAAGGTTTTTAGCCTTCGACGGTAACGCCAAGGCTATTTGCCGTGCCGATAATCATGCTCATCGCTGCTTCCAACGTATCGCAGTTCAAATCAGCCATTTTGAGTTTCGCCACTTCTTCAACTTGCTTTCTGGTCATCGAACCGACTTTGTTACGGTTTGGTTCGGCAGAACCTTTAGGCAATTTGATAGCAGCTTTAATCAACTCCGCAGCCGGAGGTGACTTCAGTTCAAAGGTGAAGGTCTTATCGCTGTAAAATGTGATTACTGCTGGAATGACTTGACCAGCTTGTTTTTGAGTTTTAGCGTTGAATTGTTTTACAAACTCCATACCGCTCAAACCGCGCTGACCAAAGGCGGGACCTACCGGTGGAGCCATTGTCGCTTGACCACCCGGAAGTTGCAGCTTAAATGCGCCTGCTACTTTTTTTGCCATTGCTGTTGCCTAGAAAAAAGTGAAAATATTAGTAGTATTATGCTTCTATTTCAATTTGGCTGAAATCTAGTTCTACTGGGGTTTTGCGTCCCAAAATACCGACCTCAACTTTAAGTTTTTGCTTTTCGTTATTCACTTCTTTGACCGTACCGGAGAATCCCGTGAACGGACCGTCAATAACTTTTACAGGATCGCCCTCGGCAAAGTGTGTCTCAACGACGGCAATATTTTTCCGCTCTTCCACACGTCCTAAAATGCGATCAACCTCATCATCGCGGAGTGGGTCGGGCTCGGCTTTTGTACCCAGAAAACCGAGCATGGAAGGCGTGTTGGAGATAACATCTTTCACGCGATTATCCAGAACCGCCTTGATGATGATATAACCGGGCAGGAAATTCCGCGTGCGCTTGTATTTTTTGCCATTACGAATCTCATAAACAGATTCTTGCGGCACCAGCACCTCTGCAAAGCGATCTTGAATTTGGAGGCGATTAATTTCCGACAAAAGCGCCTTACGAACACGATCCTCATGTCCTGAGAATGTGCGTAGTGCGTACCATTTCAATTCATTGCCCATTGATACCACACGCTTTGGAAGATGGAGTAAAGGAATAGTTTTGGAGGAACTTGTGCCGAAGGTGAGATACGTTCTCTCAAGCAGGATTAAAACAGGCTTCTCATCACAAGAGTCATGCCAGTATCAATAATATAAACGCAAACTGCCACGACAAGGCAACTTACGATGACAACCATGGTTGCTTCGCGTAACTGTTCACGAGTGGGCCAAGCGACCTTATTCATCTCTTTGCGAACGTCTTCAACGAATTTTTTGATGCTTTCAATCATAGCAAACTATCAAACGAAGTGATAAAATTGTTTGCACGGGCGGCAGGAATCGAACCCGCAACCTACGGTTTTGGAGACCGCCACTCTACCAGTTGAGCTACGCCCGTGTATCTTGACAATGAAAAGAACGCTTTCTTCTGTCCTAATGACAAAGCAGCACAGACGTTGCTGCCTGTGCTTTCTGTTGAAAAAACTTTTCGAGCTGATGAGCAGGATTGAACTGCCGACCTCGTCCTTACCAAGGACGTGCTCTACCATCTGAGCTACATCAGCAAAAAACTACGACAAACCGCACCAACGAAGAGCAAGAGCGGGAAACGGGACTCGAACCCGCGGCTTTCAGCTTGGGAAGCTGCGACTCTACCAACTGAGTTATTCCCGCAGGATACATACAACGATTTTACCCAAAAAGCCAGTATGTGCAAGAATACCGAAAATGCCTCGTCATTGCTTGAGCGGGAGACGGGACTCGAACCCGCGACCAACAGCTTGGAAGGCTGTGACTCTACCAACTGAGTTACTCCCGCAGCTATCAACATCTTTACTTTGCTTACTTGTGCGGATTGTTTCGCCTCAAATTCAAAATACTAATGTTCATGCAGTGTGGGTAGGGAAGGAGTCGAACCTCCGAAGGCGTAAGCCAGCAGATTTACAGTCTGCCCCATTTGGCCACTCTGGTACCTACCCAATCAGTTTTTTCTCATGGAAAAGAGCATGAATCACCGTAACGATGATAGCCTACAAAAATAGGATACTTTTTTGAAAAGTCCAAAATATTTTTTTTCTCTGTGCTTTTTCTTTTGCCACGAGAACTTAAACAACCACTAGCTTCAGAATATCCGTAGAATGAGCCTTTGAACATAAGGTAACGCTTATGAATTTTTGTGAATTTCAATATGAGGAAAAGCACAAACTTTTCAGTAAATTCGCACGTCTATCCGCACAACCAACAGGCGGTGAGCATAGCACAGGCTTGGGATTAAGCATCGTAAAAAAACTTTCTACATACTTGAATGTAATATTTGGTGCGAATCCGAGCCTATTGAACCACAGGTGACTCACAATAAAATTATTGTGCGATTTTTCGCCAACAAAATGATTTTGCTGAATATATCCATAATAATTATGCCTCAACGCTACCATATTCTTATCACCGACGACCATGCAGTAACGCGATTTGGGTTTCTGCAATGGATACGGCTATTACTCAAAGACACCCATCCGAACTCTTTGTTTAACGATGTCGGCACGGGCGCAGAAGCATTAGCGTTTGTACGCTCGGAAAAGAGTTCTGACTCCCCCGTTACGATGTTGATTATTGACGTGGATCTGCCCGATATGCTTGGAGTGGATGTGATTCGGATTCTCCGAAATGAGGGGTTTGAAGGTACTATCCTTGTTGTCTCCGGCTCTAATCGAACAGATATTTATGAAATCTTAGACAGCGGCGCAAACGGCTTTGTATCGAAAGAACAGGAGCATACGGTTTTTTTAGATGCCGTAAAATGGCTTTTAGAACATCCATCTGAAATTTGGCTTACTCCAACGTTGCATCGCCGAATGCTCCAATCAGAAAAAGTTCTTCATAAGGTCGGAATTACTACCGCCGAGCGAAATGTGCTGCGATTTATTGCACTTCCCAATAAGGAGATTGGGGAAAGACTTGCTATTAGCGAAAGTACCGTCAAAAAACACTTGTGGAATATTTTTCAAAAGCTGGGTGTTGAATCTCGGCAGGAAGCACAGGAATTTGCCGTTTCTGCCCAACTTCTTGAGATGCCGCGCCGCTAGAAATCTCAACACGCCTCGCGTGTGCTGCCACTCGCCTTATACCTCTGCTTTACACCCTCATACTCGTCGCCCTTGCGTGTGTAGAACTTTAAAGTTCTATGCTCCTACCCCTGCGCAGACGGTTACAAAATTCTGCTCAAAGCACTATCTTTGCAACGAGAGACAGATTTCTTCTATTTCCCCTCAATTTCCTAATTTTATGAAAATCTTTGTGACTAAAGCCCTCTTTCCCGCTTTCTTTCTCGCTTTGATGCTTTGCGTTTCAGCCTGCGGACCATCAAAACAAGACAAGGAAAAATATCACAGCGAGATCAAAGTTATCGTTGACAAAGCAGAGCGCAACGCTGAATTTGTCGCTAAGTTGATGAAATCGGACTCAGCAGACTCCGAAAGTGCTGAGACGCAGATAGCAAATTTAACCGTTGGTATTGAAGCACTCGACAAATTCGATACAGATTTGAAGGCAGCAAAGGCGGAATTGGCAAAAGTAGCAACACCTAAATTTGATGATTTTAATTTGAAGTCATCAACTGATAAGTGGCTGGATGCTCAGATTAAAGGCACCAGCGATATGAAATCTGCATTTCAAGAGCTAATTAGCGCGATGAAGTCCGTAGCGGAAATTCAAAAAGCAGCCGAGGAAGGCACGGAAATCTCTGATGAACGCAGAGCGGCAGTTTTGAAGCAACTCGAAGGTATGAATATTGACAAAAAATTTCGTGATATCGAAACGGCAATGCATAATGCCAAGAATGAAGTCCAAACCAACGAAGAGAAGTTCATTATGCAAAACAGCTTAACCGTAACAAAATTTGTTGTTGGCAATCTCTAATCACCTATTCTTTCAAATTTTTCTCTATGGTGCTACCATGAAAAAGCAATCATCGTTCTTTGCAATGAGCGCTCTCGCTCTTGTAATCTTGTTCTCACTGTCGGCATTCGCGCCGCTTAATGCTTATTCGTCCAAAAAGACGATTAAGATTAAAAACACCACAAACTTCAACGTTGATGAGATTTATATCGCCGACCCCGATGATCACAAATGGGGCAATGATATTCTTGACCCCGATGAGGTTCTCCAACCTGGTGAAGTTGTTGAGGTAACCGTCGAGTGTGGCGTGTGGGACGTAAAACTCGTTGCCCAAGATAAATCAACCTGCGAAATTAGCAGCATCAATCTTTGCGCTTCCACACAGTGGAATATTACCGCAAACTGCCGATAATACTACTACACTTGCACATTCCCGTCGTTGGGGGAGTTGTTTTTTCGTCGGGCAGTTTTGGCTGCCCGACGTTTTTTTTGCTTGACGCAGAGCTGATGCTGTGTCGAACTGTTCTACCCCTCTGAGATTTTCCCAAGTATAAAGCGGGTTTCATCGGCAGGGCAATCGCATGAAAAAAAAGTTATAGTGCAAAAAGCAC
>JAAFHM010000359.1 GCA_013298375.1 Ignavibacteria bacterium
CGAAGCCCAGACCGCACAATTCGTCAGGACAAAAAAGAGGACGGATGCTGCAAGTGTTGTTGCACCAACGGTGAGCAATGAAGGTTTCTGGATAAATCGCAACCCAAGCACCGTAATAAGCGCCATTGTGCCATAAACAACCCACATTCCCGAATGGAAACCCCATCCCGTGAGCATTTCCAGCACCGTATCGCTCAAAAGCATTGCGCAAAGTGGTACAGCAAAAGCAAAGAGTTTGCGGTCGGCTAAGTACGCCCCAGCAAAAAGAGCGATAGCATTGATAGGTGCGAAATTAGGCGGGTGCGGCAAGATGCGCGAAAGCGCTGCGGCGACAATCATTCCCGTAAAAAGCGTAAAACGTGTGTTGTTCATGGTATTTGAAGTTGTTTTATTCCGCAAAAAAGAGTGCAGATTCAAGTATTCATCACTAGTTTGAAGCAGAGAAGTTGCAATATAGTAAAAATCATCTTGATTTCGCCAAAAGTTTTCCGTTAGAGTGTGTATTTTGAAGAGATTTTCTGTGTTCACCATCGCACTCGTACCTCAGACCTCGCATCCAGACTGCATTCTACGCTCAAACGCCAACTTTCTCGCACGTCGCCGTAAAATCGTGAAATACGGCAGCGCTCCACTGTTAGCGGGCTTTTTGCTGTAACGCTGAGAACCAGCTTGTTTGTTTGCAATGTAACAATGGTTTCTGCGGTTTGGTGCGGTATAACCTCCGGTGGAAGATGAAAATACGCCGTTCCACCAATACCAATCATTGCTTGCTCAAACGGAATAAGTTCATCAATTACAACCAACTCGCCGCTCTCGCCCGTGCCGTTGAAACGGATTCCCCGCCGATGTTGTACGCCGAAGCGCTGTTTGTAAGCGGAATGCTCGGCCAGAAGGTAAAACGTGTGCGCCGAGCCTTGTTTTCCACTACGGAGTTCCAGAACGCTTGGGTCTAAATCATCATGTTTGATGCGCCAGAGGCTGCTCTCAAGCCATTCTACCTGCTCTTTCCTGCCCACCATTACGGTATTATGAGCTTTTGTTGAGCGAAGTTCGTTGCGGAGCGCATTATTGCTGGTGTACGCTCCTGTTCCGCTATCGGTGAAAATAGTTTGCCCCCGCAGCCAAAACTCAAACGACAAACAGTCATTGTGTCCGTGTCCGCCCCAACCATTCATCCCGTAATCGCCAGCATCAATAAAAAGATGGGTATCTTCTGTTTTGTGAACGATATAGCCGCTTTGGATAAAGTGTGTCTCTGGTATAAAGGTCAATGTCTTGGTGCTTATGATATTGGTTGAGGTATTTGAGTTATGTTGTTCAAATTGCTTGTTTAAGACGATGTTTTCTGCTGTGAAAACTTGCCGCGCAGGTGCAAACCCCGAAATATATTGTGGTCTCTTGCAATGAACAGCACTTAACAGCATAACCGGCAAGTGATTATTGAAATCCTCCGAAGCGATAAATCGAAAAACGCGCCCGTTATCGGCATCGCCCACCATCGGGGCAGAACCATCGGGACGCATATACGCTGCCATGTAACCCGTTGCAGCGCTAAGTCGTTCATAAAATTTGTTGGAAAAAGGGGATTGTACACGCTCTGCGCAAAGAGACGATAGTGTGAGCATTTCTACGACAAATCGGTGATATGCTGTCGATTTTTCGTAGTTTACACCATCTTTGGTGAATTGCTGCAATATCTCGCGCTCCAAAAAACGCTTGCCTGTCCGAAGCCACCGCCTTCCTGTGCGACGATGATAAAAAAATGCTCCAATAATGACCAGCCCCATCGCATTGGAAATAAAGTGATTAGCGTTATTCCGAACATACTCCAAATTGTACGATAAAAATTTACCGTGTTGCCATAAAGAACGTGTAAACGCTTGCCAAAACTCATCCGAAAGAACAGAAGAAGCGTGAAAAAATGAATGTGCTAAAATCCAATTACTTGCGCGAATAGCCACTTCCATCGGCATTGTCCAGTTGATGCCCATTCCAAGCGGGTTTTCGGCAATCCATGAACGCACATCTCGTTCAAATGCTTGTGCATAGCGCTTATTGTGAACATCAAGCAGGTGAGCCGTCCCCAACCACGTAAACCATTGACAACGACTGAGTTCCCACGCATATTTTACGTCGCTCCCGTGTTCGGATTGCATGAAATCCAGTTCGTGAGCGGGTTTGAGCGCTTCTCCATTGGCGTAATCACGCTCGCTTGCGTGGTCTTTTTGCCAGTTGATGTTTTCGCCATGCTCCCGCAGCGTTTCGGTAAAAAAAGCAAAACGATGGTTGACTGCGTTATCTGCTTGAATATACATATCTTCGGGCGAAAGGGCTTTGCTTATGGCTTGTGCTAATGCTGCTTGGTCTTCTGCGTTGAAAAATAAGGGTTTACTATTGGAGAATGAAGCTAACGGGATATTCGTAACGCGATTGTGTGCGAACAATCGCCATACACGCGGCTTCCAGAGGCGATAATACGCAACACGACTGTAGTGAGCGAAGCTAAAAGTATTCATATTCAATGAAATAGGAGTTTTATTGGATGTTCTACTTGAAGGAAACGTAGTGTTTATGCGGTTTTGCTGTCTGTTTTGCTGAGAAATCGGCATGAAAATTGCATGATTACTTGTGTTGTCTGCATAATCTTTTGACACGCCGATTGTTCGTGCAGATAACCGCAAAACTACACAACATCGCCAAAACACCAACGAAATTTCAAGGAAAATTGCCATGTACACGCCCGGAACCTTGCTGCGACTTGCCAGAGAAGAGCGCAAATTGTCCATTAGTGACGTGAAAACCTTTGCTAAAATCCGTGAAAGTGCCATTATCGCTATGGAAACCGATGCTTTTGATAAGTTTCCGGCGGCGTATATGCAGACATTCCTGCCTGCATATGCAGATTTTATCGGTGTTTCGCAGTATCATCTCGCCGAAGCATTCAAAGCAACCTTGCCGGAATATCACTACCTAGCTCGAAGCCTCTATTCGCGCACCTTGCAGCAAATTGCCGTGAGCCAAATGCGGGCAGAGCATGAGCGATTGAATCCACCCTTTGCCGTGCGTGCTAAAGCCGCCACGAAAAAATATGCGGCAAGAGTAGCGGTGTTAGCTATAGCGTTTGCGTTGGGCTGGTCGGTGATGACTTCGGACGTTTCGCTTATTGGCACGCTCTTTGCGGGAAGGTTTGTCGCAACGCCGGAGGAAATGCGTGGAACGCCATTCACCGAACTGACGGGCGAACCCGCCGCTTCCGCCGTTACTCAAAACAAACGTCCTTTGTCAAATGAAAGCCAAACTGGTGAAGTGGGCGAGAGTGAGCCAGCAGAAATGAAAACCATTCATCTTGCTGCATTGCTGAATGTGGATATTGATGTTGAAGCGGTGCGAGCCATTGCTTTTAAGCAAACACAAGAAGTTTCGCACTCTATCGGTGATGCTCTTGTTCATGCGGTGGACGACCTCACGCCAGCACCGACTATTCACGCCGAGTATGATGCTTCGCGGCGCTCAATTTCCAGCATTGCCTCTACGATGCTACAGCGTATGCCGGAGTCTCATGTTGAAGCCGCATTGCCACAAGAGCCGAAGTTTGTTACCGAAGCTGCCGTGGAGCAGAATAGCGCTCACGCCACCAAATCGGGTCAGATTCTCGTTGCCGGCATTGACGATGAACCACTTAATGCCGGGCTTTTTAAGCGCAAACAAGCCGCAATGCGCGTTATGACGCTCACGTCCGCGCTTAAACTGACACATTCACGGGATATTCCGTCCATTGAAACAGTTGCACTAAAGGCTATTGTCATCGAACCTGTTCAAATTATTACTCCCATCATGCAGCCGTCGCTGCAATACAGAATACAGCAGGGCGCGTTGAAGCCAATTTCGATGCCGATACTACCTGCTACGGCATATCCTTCGGAGTAGAAGCGCACGATTTCTGCGCTCCTTTGGAGTACTTCAAGAAAATCTTTTTCATAGAACCGCAAAAGGCGGAAGCTGTCGCTGGGGGGTGAATGGCTTCCGTTTTTTGTTTCCGCTATGAAGTACCATTCTCAGCACTATTCTCAGCACTATTCTTTTTGCTTGTTTATGCGTTATCGTACTGTGTTTCTTTTTGCCGTCGGAACAAGCGTCAGTGCGCTTGTTTGGAGCGGTTGCTCAACGACTTCTACGCTATCGAATCATACATCATCTTCTGTTGATGTTATTGCAAATTCATCTAAAAAAACAATACTCTCAAACAACGTTATCCTAAGTGATGATGAAGCGCTTGCCATCGGCTATCGCATCTGGAAAAACGAATGTAAGGGCAGCATTGAGGGCTTGACGACGTGGAATAAGGGCGAGGAATTTGCGTCGCTCGGTATTGGGCATTTTATTTGGTTTCCGGCGGGCTGCAAAGCGCCATTTGGTGAGTCATTCCCGCGTTTAGTGGATTTTTTGCTGACAAATGAGCAAGGTGCGCAATACGTCCCAATATGGCTGAAAGAGGCATTTGAACGTGGAGAGCGCAGTTGCCCTTGGGCGATGCGGGAGGAGTTTCAATCCGCACAGCAAAGCGAGGAAATGCGGGATTTGCGGACGTTGCTTGCTTCGACGGTGAGTTTGCAAGCGCGATTTATCGCAAACCGCATGGAATCGGCATTGCAAAAAATTCTTGATGCTGCACCCGATGAAGACCGAGAGCGCGTCAGAGCGCAGTTTTACCGTGTTGCCAATGCGCCGATGGGCTTGTATGTGTTGGCAGACTATGTAAATTTCAAAGGCGAAGGAATTCGGACATCTGAACACTACGGATACCGAGGTTGGGGATTGCTTCAAGTGCTGCAAGGTATGAACGGCACGGAAGAAGGAAAAGCTGCGCTCCGCGAATTTGCGGCATCGGCGGAGCAGCGTTTAACCGAGCGAGTTGAAAATGCGCCGCCGGAGCGCAACGAACAACGTTGGCTTCCGGGCTGGAAGCGGCGATTGCGGACGTATCTTGCCAAGCAGTAACTGCGCCGTTTTGTGTGAGTATTGTTGTGAAATTGTATCAGAAATCTTTTCAGCAGCGCTATCTTTAGGGGAAGCGCTGCATTTTTTTGTGCTGATTTTTGCGCTGAAGCGTTTTCGCTATTGCGCTCTAACGCGCATTTGCGTAGCTTTGCGGCGTAATGCCCTTGATTTTTCCACGTTATTTTTTTTACCATGAACTACGAAATCAGTAACAGCCCCGTTTTTACGACCTTGACAATTCACCTGCGACAAGGCGAGTCCTTTAAGGCAGAATCCGGCGCAATGATAGCA
>JAAFHM010000607.1 GCA_013298375.1 Ignavibacteria bacterium
GAACCGTCTAAAGCATTGTCGGCGCATTGCTACCCGATACGACAAAACTGCTCGCAATTATCTGTCCTTCGTTTTTCTGGCAAGCACCATTTTATGGCTCTTGTAGAATTTGTAAACACGACCTAACAGTGCTTGAAGAGAACACTTTTAACAAATTCAAGGTGAAACCTTACAACACCTCGTGCCAAGCCTATCAGAAGCATCAATGCCATTACGAAAACAAGATTGCCAACGCGACGAGCGAACTTCGTTTGCACTCCTGTTCGATGTTTTCTTCTTCGACGCTCTCTTCAATACCAACTTAACGCACAATCGGTAGCAAAACCTCAATCACGGCAAATCGCCCGAATATCGCTTCTTCGGCGCTGACGGCGCTTGTAGCATTGCGGCGTGGCTTGGTTTCGCTTCGCACACGGAGATTTTGCGCGGTGCCCAGCAGTCGCGCCACGCCATTGGCAACAAGTTGTGCGATTGCATCGCTCCGCGTGTCGTAGCCCGTCAGCACGACCGTCCCCTGCTCTGCCACAAGCGGACGCAATTCTGCAATTTTTGCCTGTACAAGCGGGTCAATAACCACTTCGCCATTGTCGTTGACGGCAACGATAAACGAATAACGGTCTAGGCGCTTGTCATTGATTATCCCCGTACTGCTGTCGCTTTTTTGCTTGGATTCGATAGAGCGATACTCAACGGGAATAAGCATTAATTGCTTGTCGGATTGATGATTTTCGACATCGAATGCCTCAAATTCTATCGTCAATTCGCTGCCCGAACGCGGCATAGATTCTTGGCTTGCGCCGACATTCCACCGATACGAAGCGGGAACATTTGCTGTTCCCGTCGCCGAATGAAGCGAGGTCACTTCTCGATTTTCAAACTGCGTAATTTCCATATTCCACTGCTTCAGACCGCTTCCGGCAAACACTTCCAGCCCAATGGCAATGGTCTCGGGAATGACCGCCCGCCGCGTCTTTTCGGCACTCAACCACTGCAAACGATCTTGCTTTTCCACCCGCAAACCCACACTCCGCTCGAAGGGTGCAGAAGCTGTCTCACGCTCGACACTCACACGCTTACGGGGAATTTTCCAGACGAGTTCCAAGTAGTCCTGAATGGCTTGTGCACGTTCATTGGCGAGTTTATCCGGCTCAGTTTCCGAGGCTGCGGCGCTGGCAAGCAGGGTCAGTTTTTCCGATGGATTTTCTGTTAAATACCACCCAGCAATATTGAGAATTTGATAGTAGAGCGTTTCGCCATTTTCTTCGCCCATCACATTGCTCGGCGCGAAACTCCCGCGATTCGCCGGAGCAATGCGCCGATACCGCGAACTAATAGAAGTAGAATTTTCCTCAAACACAAGACGATTCCACATAAAACGCGATGTCGTCGAGAGAAACTCTTCAACCAAAAGTTTCGGATTGGGAATTGAATCACCGCCGCTTCCCACGCCGCTTACCGACGTAATTTTCGCCGTGACGATGCCTTTTTTCAACGTATTGAGTTCTGCTTGCTGAAGCGCATACACACTGTCCTGTGTCCGTTTCTGCTCCTGCACGAGGCTGTCTTGGCGCTTTTTTTCTACCGCTAAAGCAAGCTGCGCCCGCACCCGCTCTGCTTCGAGTGCTTCTTCTTGACGTTTCCGCTCGGCTGCCAAAAGTGCTTCCTGCCGACGCTGTTCGCGTTCGATGCGCTCTTGAATTTCCGTTTGCGTCAATGGTGTTGTCCGTCCGGGTGCAAAACGTAGTGCCAATGACCCCCGCAGCCCTTGTGCAACGCCCTCGCGCAAAGGCGAAGTGGAAAAGGAATACAACGCCTCCGGCGCAAGCAGCACCGTTCCTTCAAAGTTCAGAGGAATCTCGTAACTCGCACCAACACTAAAGCCGGGCTGAATCCCAAAGCCAAGCGAAGTATCACGCTCGTCTCTGACGGTACCTCTGTTTTCAAACTAAACAGCATTACTATTCAATTTCTCAGACGTTTTTATGGTTGAGGAAAATGCGCCATGAACATCCACCCCAGCCATAAGCGAAAGAAAGCGCAATGGGCGAAATACCATCAACGCCGACAACGATGCCGACCAAATTTCTGCAGCCAGATTATGCGTCACGTTAATTGTCTCCACCTTGTTTGAACCCACGCGCGACGGCACTTTTTCTAACGATTGCATTATCGCCTCAAGCCGCGAAATCTCTAATCGCCCCTGAAAGCCCCAGCCTTCGCCGAATGGCAATTCGACAAGCCCGCCAGCACGAAGAGAAAATGGCAATCCTTGCTGAATGTAGGGCAGGATCGGTGAGGTCAGCAGTTGTGGTATCCCCGACGATAGTTCTGCGATATTGCTCAAAGAATACACGCCAAAACCCGCAAAAGCGCCATAACGCACGGTTGAAGGCTTGAGTGTGTCCAACATCACGTTGGCAACGGTCGTTGTCACAGCCGATTTTTGTGCTTGGTCGGGTATTGCCGCAACAGGCGCTTGTGCAAGTATTGGCAAGGCTTGCAGGGCGAATAGCATGGCAAAAAGTAGCGCAAAAGCTGATTGAATTGATTGAATCATAGATTGAATCATCGTTTGTTTCGTTTTCATCGTAGAACCTCCATTTTGCGAGTATCGGTGTCAAAAGGTGTTTGCAACACAAGAAAATATACGCCCATCGGAAGGGACACGGCATCAAAGGTTGCTTCGTAGCTGCCTGCTTCGTGGTGTTTGGTGGTGAGTGTCGCCACGCGCTGCCCCATTGTGTTGATAACGCTGATGGTGACAGGCGTTGCATCGGCAACGGCATACTGAACGGTCGTTTTGCTACTGGCAGGATTTGGCGAAAACGCCGTAATCATTGCCCGTTTTCGTGCATCAACGAAGAGGCGTTTTCGCCCGCTTTTATCCGTTCGCAAAAGCGGTATAAACACAGCGCTAGGCATATCGCCAGTTTTGTAGCTGCCCGCAGGCTTACGATCCCACCGAAAATCAGTCAAGCTAATTTTAACAGTATCGAAATCCGGCTGAAGCACTTCCGCTTGAATTTTTGCAATAACA
>JAAFHM010000668.1 GCA_013298375.1 Ignavibacteria bacterium
GTAATCGGAATGGGAATTTCCTTTCCAATGCGAATATCCCATAATTTGACGGTTTTATCAATGCTGCAACTGGCAAGGATATTGTTCGTTGGGCTGAAGGCGACAGCAGAGGCGTAAAAGGAGTGACCGGGCAAGGTACGGGTTTCCGTGCCTTTGCGAACATCCCATATCCGAATGGTATTGTCCTTTGCAGCCGTTACGAGCATATCTCCGGCGGCGTTGAAATCCAGCGCCGTTATGTAACCACGATGTGCAACCAATGTACGCACCACTTTTCCTGTGGTAACATCCCAGATTTTCACGGTATTATCTTCGCTTCCACTAGCGATGAAATTCCCATTGGGGCTGTATTTGACGACAACAACATCGCCAAAATGCCCTGTTTGGACGATGAGTTCAGGCTTGGGGGCTGATGGGGCGGGTGATGCCGCTTGTTGAGCGGTCACCTCCGATGTTAGCCCTCGAAAAAGAGCCGTTGACAGGATTATGCAGAGCATAAGCCGAAAACGTGCAAAGGAAACTCGTCGCTTCATAGACCTATCCCTTTTGATAAAATTTGAACAAAAATGATGAGTTGTTGATGATTCTTTTTGATGATTGCTGTTGCGAGTACGGTTTATTGGTCTCAAACGGTGTCAAAACTATGGGGTTTAGCCCAAGACTTTTGTACCGAGCATTTTAACCAACCTGCCTCAAGCCCAATTTTCCCATTTGCTTTTCGATAGCGAGCATATCGTCATAGTTTTCACCAGCGACAATGCCGTACATTGCTGTTAAGCGGGTTTCAGGGTAATACAGGGCGGAAAGTATCGTAAAATCTCGCCGTTTGAGGTATTCTTTTAATTTTTCGATTACTTCCGCTTCTGTGCCTTCCATCACCCAATTTCCGGCATACTTCGCAGTTTCTTTGCCTCTTTTCATTAAATCATGTTTTTGCAGACACATTGCCGTAGAGCCGTTGATGCGGATATTGGCATCAATCACGTGAAGTTTACCATTCTTGTCTTCCAACACATCCACACCAATTACCCCAAAATATCCATGCTGATGAGCAAACGCGGCTGTATGGTTGATAATCGTCTCGAATTGTTCCAGATTGGTATGTTCATAATGTATCAAACCACCCAGATATACGCCCTGATCGCTTACTAATTGATGTGTAGCCCCTAAAACCGTCACTTCGCCCTTTTTATTGACATAAAATTGGACACAATAATTGTCAACAACGTCGTTCACAAAATCGGAAACGACTACCGCCTCGACTAATTGCAAACCCCAATACGCCCGAAATTCTTTTCGACAATTTTCTAAATCGGTCTCGCTCCGAATAAGGTACGTGCCTTCTCCCGACAGCCCATGCGACGTTTTGATGACGTAGGGAAATACTTTGGGCAAATTCACATCATTGGGATGAGTTTCCGAAAAATGGTGTTCTTGATATGAAGGTACAAGCGGTGCCACCTGATTCAGCGGTAGTTTACTGAGGAGAAAATAATGCTTTTCGGGGTCAACGGCATGGCGTTCAGGTGATAAGCCGTCATACGGAAAAAGTGTAATAATTTTTTGCGCACTATCATTGATTTGGTCGCAGTAGTTTTCGGGAGTAAATTTCTCGAAATCATACTCGTAATTCCACGTTTCTTGCCAATAGTCGAGGAGTGCTGGTGGCGGCTCGGCTATCAATATACCTTTTGCACCTGTTCCTAAAACCGACATATTTTTCCACGCCTCGCGCTGGCAAACCTTGTCGAAGCCCACTTTTTGATGTTCTTCGTTTCCGTCTTGGATGATGTATCGGGATGTATTGGGATATTTTGACCATGCGGCTGTGCTTGGGTACATGAGCATAAACGCATAATCACCTTCAGCCGTATCGTGTTTGTACAGCTCGGCAAACGAATTTCCATCGAATAGTTGCATAAAAGTAGGGTTCAAATGGAGGAAGATTTGGTTTTATTCCGAATGAGTTTCGTAAGGGGCAATTTGAGGCAGCAATTCTTGGGAAAATACCTTCGGAACTGCAAAAAAAACTTGATAATTTTTATTGGGCTGCGGATGCTATATCCCGTAATGCTGCCACAACACGGTGCATTTCGTCCATCGTGTTGTAGCAATGCGGCGCAAAACGCAATCGTCCTTCGCGCAACGAGACAGCAATAGAGCGCTCTCCAAGACGCTTGAGTATCTGCTCACCGTGCGCAACGTCCGACAAACGACCGCTTACGATACCTGCTGTGCGCTCGGTAGGGAAATTGCTGATGGATGCAAATATCCCTACTTCAGGCAATTCCGCCAGCAAATATGCTGTCAGCTGCGCTAAATGTGCTTCGGTGCGGCTTGGGTCAACAGCAAGCAAGGTTTGAAGCGATGCACCGAGACCAATAATGCCCGGAAAGTTGAGTGTACCGTTCTCATAACGCGTTGCGCTGGAATTGAGCGCCTGGTCGTAGCGAAAAAAATCCCAAGGCTTTGCTACCGAAATCCAGCCCAGATGCGCTTGTTCGATGCGGTTTTGGAGTTCTTCGGTCACGTAGAGAAATGCAATGCCCGTTGTTGCCATGAGCCATTTTTGCCCTCCGCACGCCAAGGCATCAATGTGCATTGCCTGCACGTCAAGTGG
>JAAFHM010000078.1 GCA_013298375.1 Ignavibacteria bacterium
CATCGGTCAAGCCGTACGCCTGGGCGGCATTTTGTGCTTTGGTTGCCATAGTCTTTGATGCTTGAGTGGTAAAAAATGGAATTTGTCTGCTATTTTCCATTTACACAAAACAATTTACACACTCTCGATTATTATTGTGTTTTTTCGTTGTGTTTATCGTTCCAAATGGGCAAGTTTGCTGTGTGAGAAAGAAATCCTGCGTTATTTGCGCTAACACCTTGTCAAAGAAATATTTCTGACGAAATCTCTCCATTCACGAGTTCTCAAAGCCATTGTATGCAGCATTATTGCGTTTATCGTTCCCACAACTCCACCACACATCTGGTGCGGCGGTATCTTGTGGCAATAGGCATTACAGCGATAATCTTACTCACCTTAGGGCAAAATCCCTGCATTGCCCAAAGCCAAGGCGATTCTCTTTTCACCACCTTGCGCATGGAACTTGCACGCAGCAAGCGCGATATCGTGCGGGCAAGGGTTCTGCTCGAATTGGGGCGATTGCAACGCCGCTCCAAACCTGATGAAGCGCTGCACTATGCGAAAGAAGGCGCATTGCTGGCAGAGGAATGTCACGACGACGACCTGCACACCGCATTACTGCTCCTTTTGGCGACCATTGCTATTGACAAAAGCCAATATGCTTCGGCAATGCAATTTGCTCTCGAAGCACGGACAAAAAGCGAAAACAAGGGCAACGACGCGGCGGCAGTGCAAGCATTGGGAATTATCGGGACGGTTCACCGTATGCAAAATAACACGACCAAAGCCTTTGAATATGCGTGGAAAGCCCTTGCAGAATCGGTGCGCATCGGCGACAAACAGCAAGAAGCACAGGCATTGTCGAATCTCGGCAGTACACATCGGCGCTTGCAGAACTATGATTCAGCGCGGTATTATCGCTTGCGTTCGTTGGTGGTCTATGAAGGGTTGAACGACCAACAGGGCATCGCTGACGTATGTATGGGGCTTGGCACGATTGAAGAAGCCGACAATAAGCCGCAGCGCAGCCTTGAGTACAAACGCCGCGCTTTTACGGTCTTTGCGGCAATGGGCGATGAAATTGGTATGGCAGATGCGCTCACGGGATTGGGTCGTTCCTATCTCTCATTGCAAAAAACCTCTCCGCACTATGGCGATAGCGCCGAGAGCGTGATTTTGCGAGGTCTGGCACTGGCAGAGCGTGTCGAGGCTCGTATTCCCATGCTTCGTGCAACAGAGGATTTGTACCGACTGTATAAAGAGCGAAAGAATCCATCGGAAGCGCTGCGCTGGCATGAACGCTTCACGGCATTGCGCGATAGCGTCTTCAATACGGCACAAGCAACACGGCTTTCCGAGATGCAAGCCAATTTTGATAGTGAACGCGCAATGCAGCAACGGACATTGGAGCGTTGGCAACGGAATATGCTTTTGGTGTCGCTGGTACTGGTGTTGATGGTTTTCGGCGTGGTTATCAATCGTTTTTGGCTAAAAAACAAAAGCGAAGCCTTATTGCGGCTCAAACAAGATGCACTCGAATTTGAGCATCTGCGGGCTGAGACGCTCCTGTCCAACATTCTGCCACAAGCTATCGCCGACCGCCTAAAAATGGGCGAAAAAACTATCGCCGATACGCACCAAGACGCAACAATTCTTTTTGCCGATATTGTTGGGTTTACCGAACTGACATCGCGCTTATCCGCACGGGAGCTGGTGCGAGTACTTGACCACGTATTTTCCGGGTTTGACGATATTGCGGCACACTATCAGTGCGAGAAAATTAAAACCATCGGGGATCAGTATATGGTTGTCGCCGGAGTACCGCATCAAAATGTGCATCATGCGGCGCTTATTGCCGAAGTTGCCCTTGCAATGCTTGATTATATGGAATCGCTTCCCACCAAGCATCCGGCTATGCCGATGCTCACCATTCGTATTGGTATTCACACCGGCGACGTTGTTGCGGGAGTTATCGGGCAGAAAAAATTTGCGTATGATCTTTGGGGCGATACCGTCAACACCGCTTCACGGATGGAGTCGCACGGCGTTCCACAGAAAATTCACTGCTCGGAAGCGGTGTATGAAGCACTCAAAGAATCGTTTATTTTCGCGGAGCGCGGTGCGGTCGAAATTAAAGGCAAAGGCACGATGCAGACGTACTTTCTTGTGGGGAAGCGCTCGTTGTGAGTGGGGAAGCGCTCGTTGTGAGTGGGAAAGTTGATAATGATGCAGTTGTTCATAGCAAAATGGTTCTGAATGGGTAGTGGTATAAATTTACATAATATGGAGTAAATTTGTCAGAAATGCTGGCGAGTATCATTCCATTAGGGCATCAGCATTCCACTATCATCAGTGTTTGTCGTTTAACGTGTAGAGACAAGGCAATGCCTTGTCTCTACGGCATAGATTTTTTTTTCATGCGATTGCCCTAATCATTCCATCAACCTACGCTGCCACAGCTACAGTGACTTTGGGGAAGCGTATTCTCTGGTGTTCGACGAAGAAACGCATCGTTCTGTTGGCAAAGAAACAGGAGAGACCGCTCATATGGAGCGGTGGAAGACCACTCTTCGTCAGCGTGTGGGGCGTTTGCCCGCAAGACCCTCTCGTTTTCCAAACTTGATTTTTGGTATCAGATTGTAACCGAAGTGTTTATAGCTACTTACAACTTATCATGTATTACATGATCATTGCTACTTTTTCAACGTAAAGCTAATTGCCGTGCCGCTCTGAGGCAGGCTTTGAACATAAATAACCGATTTATGCGCCTCCAAAATATGTTTCACAATCGCCAAACCCAACCCTGTGCCACCGACGGAGCGTGAGCGCGTTTTGTCCACGCGGTAAAACCGCTCAAAAATGCGGCTGTGATGCTCTTGCGCAATACCTATGCCCGTGTCGCGCACACTCACACGCACATCCACCACGCCCTTGCCGTCGCGCACATTTTCGAGCAGCACCGTAACGCTGCCGTTTGGAACGTTGTATTTGATGGCGTTGTCCAAAAGGTTGGTCAGCACTTGCGCCAGACGGTCGCGGTCGCCGTAAACGTCGGTATCATCGGCAATCTTGCACTCAATCGTCACAGTAACGTTGAGAACCTCCGTTGCCGATTCAAGGTTTTGTATCGTTTCGCGTACCAAAGGAACAATCGGGAAATAGCGAAAACTGAGACGCATTTCGCCGGATTCGATACGGGAAATATCCACAAGATCGGTCAGCAGTGTATTGAGGCGAATCGTGTTGGAATACGCCCGCTCTACGAACTGCCGTCGCACGATTTCATCCTCCAATGCGCCATCCAACAAGGTTTCCAAAAAACCCTGAACCGCAAAAATTGGTGTGCGCAGTTCGTGGGAAACGCTCCCCAAAAATTCGGAGCGCATTCGCTCCAGTCGCTTCATCTCCTGCAAGTCCTGAAGCGGCTTTGCGGCAAGCCGATTGACGGCTTCGTGGGCGCGGCGCATCGCAGAGAGTTCGTCCGGCTCAATGGCAATGCGGGCAGAAGTCGCGCCATTGCTCACAGCTTCCGAAAAATCCACAATTTTTTCGACGGAATACCAGATTTTGCCCGTAACATTCCGAACAACCGTGTACGCAACAGCAGCACCAATGCTGACCAGCACCGCTCCAACGACAATATGCAGCCAAAGCGGTGCTTGAAGCCATGCCAAAACGATCCCTGCCGCCGCGACGCACAGATATGTCCCAAGAAACGTCCCGACGATGAGCGTTAAAAAGCGTTTATTGACTTTTGACAAGATGTTGAAGGAATAATGAAACGAGAATAAATTGCAAGGATTTGCACGGAAAAAGTCGTTGAAGAATTGATTCTTTGCAAATTTCGCCAATCTACACAATCTCCCGCAGCCGCCATCAAAAAATTCTCGTTACATTGGCAAGAAATTCCTACACTTCAATCGTTCCCTTCAAATACGGCGCGACAAATCCCGCCATGATAACGCGATTTCCGTCTGCGCTTTGACGCAATTCACACTCCAACTCCCCACCCCGTGCGGAAGCCTGATACGCCCGCAAGGATGTTTTTCCGAGTTTTTCCGCCCAATACGGCACTATGGAGCAGTGCGCCGAACCGGTAACAGGGTCTTCGGGAATACCAGCATTGGGGCAAAAATAGCGTGAAACGCAGTCGTAATCGGCACCCTTGGCGGTGACAATGACACCGATAACGTCTGGAAGGTCGTTCAATCGCATAAAATCGGGCTTCATGGTGCGTATGTCGTCTTCGCTATTATAGACGGCAAGGTAATTGTTCACGCTGTGAAATATCTCGGCAGGTGGCTTGCCGAGTGTGGTTGTCAGTTGCGTATGAAGTGCATGGTGCTGCTCTGGAGGCAATGTATGAAGAGGTCTGGCAGGAAAATTGAGCGCCAATTTATCGCCAATTTTTTGGACGGTCAGCTCTCCGCTTTTGCTATGAAAACGAATCGTATCGCCTGTAAAACCAAGGTATTCGTACAAAACATAGCCGGAGGCAAGCGTGGCATGACCACAAAGCGGGATTTCAAGTTCTGGCGTGAACCAGCGCAAATCATAGCTGCCATCAGCGCGACGCACAAAATAGGCGGTTTCGGCGAGATTGTTTTCAGCAGCGATGGCTTGCATTGTTTCATCGGGAAGCCAGTTGTCAAGCGGCACAACAGCCGCCGGATTACCGCCAAAACGCTTGCGCGTAAAGGCATCAACCTGATAGATGGGGAGAAGTGGCATGGGAAAATCCTTGCGAACAGTGGAAAAGAGCGAATTAATAGTCCAAATTTACGAGAATAGTGTACACCAAAACAGATACAATTTTGCGACATTATACCGATACAGTTTGAAATTCACCATGATTCTGTGCAAAACTACTTAATTCAAGCAGGAGTAAGAACGCAGTTCACATAACGCTTTTGCAAATATCTTGTTGTTGTCGTGCCGATACGATAACTTTGCCGAGTCATTCACGTCACCGCCAGTTGTCGTTTTTTTTAACGGTATCACTATCATGCGCTCAATCAAACGCTATCACTTTTCCGAACTCCCTTCGACCAATGATAAAGCGAAGGAATTAAGCCGTCAATACGCCATCAACGAATATCTTGCCGTCAGTGCCGATATGCAAACGGGTGGTCGCGGGCGCAATGGCAAGGTTTGGCTGGGACGCTTTGGGGAAAATGTTTATTGCTCGCTTGCAGTGCGGCACGGCGCAACAAGCCTCAAGACATCATCCGACCTTGCTTCTTTCCAAGTGCGGGGCGCTCTGGCGGCACTGCAAGCGATTCGCTCTTTTTTGTCGCCGCTTCTCCGTCCAAACGTCATGCTCAAATATCCGAATGATGTCTATGCGTTTAATCGTGAGCGTGAACGCAAGAAAATATGCGGTGTTCTGGTTGAGCATGAATTTATCGGAGCGCACTGTGCAGGTAGTATTATCGGCATTGGCATTAACGTCCGCCAACAAGAGTTTCCTGCTGAAATTGCCCTGAAAGCCTCGTCGTTACTGGCGTGCGGAATAGATGTGTCGGTGGAAGATGTAACCGATGCGCTTTTGCGAGAAATCGAATATTACTTGGAGGCTCCCTCCAATGCGCTTTTTGGCGAATGGTGGCGGGAACTAGCTTTAGAAGGAGTCTCGGTGGCAGTGAGCGGCTCGGAAAGCAGGTGGATTGCGCTCAGGCTCGAAGAAGATGGGAGTTTGCGTGTGCGCAATGCGGACAGCGACGAGGAGCGTGTTTTGACCAATGGAGATTCGCTTATGCGCTTGGATTGGTGAGCAACACCCTGCAAGTACCTAAAAATTCGACTCATCCCGCCATCGCCGAATCATCCAGACCTCGCTTGTTTTCTGGCGAATAAGACTTAAATTCACCCGCCCGTCCAAGCGAATAACATCATTGGCATTGAAGGTAATGGTCAAATTAAAACCGCGTTGAATATTCATCGAAAGCGAATCGCCGTCGGAAAAAATAATTTCATTCCACACCAAATCCAGTGCCTGAGCTGTTCGGAACAGCCCATTGGTGGAAAACATCTCTTCATCGCGTCCCCATGTTGCATCAATATTGCGCTCGTAATTTCGGTAAATAAACACAAAATTCGGCGCAAGAAGTTGTCCGTACGTGAGCGTATCCCGAAAAATGTACGCATAACGAAAGTTCGTGAATACCCCGTCCAGAGTGCGTTGGTCGCCCAAAAGCGCTCCGCCGCTCTGTTGCGCAAAACGCGGTGCAAAAGGATTAAAGCAAGACGAGATGATGCCTAAACTCGCAACGACAACGAGCGCAAGCAGCAATCGAGAAACAATATGGTTTCGCCCAAACGTCATTCTGCTCAAAACGGTGTTTATAGATAAAAAGTAACTGTTCAGGTCTCGAAAAATCATCCACGAATCGCACGAATCCTCACAAATTAGATAGTTTGATTGGATTATCGTTCAAAAATTGTTCGTGATTCGTGCTAATTCGTGTGATTCGTGGACGTTTTTAACAGGCTGTTACAATCAAAAAAGAGAAGTCCAATGAAAATGCAAAAAAAATCCGACCTACCGACAAAAATTTGTGCGACGTGTTCACGCCCTTTTGTCTGGCGCAAAAAATGGGAAAAAAATTGGGACGACGTGCGCTATTGCAGCGATGCGTGTCGGAGAAAGAAGCCCGCCTCCGCCCAGAGTTTGCGCCATGAGTAGTTAATTCGCCCGTCAACCGATTTTCCCCGCAGATTTTCAGCGAAATATCGTATTTTTGCCCACTTGCAACCACAATATTTCCCGTTCCTTTTTTGCCCCAAAGTACCATGAAACTTACGTTTTCTCAAACAGCGCTTCCGCAGGAAAAAGCCCACGACGCTCTTGTTCTCTTCGTCCCAAGCGGCGAAAAACAGTTTGCCGACGCGCAAAAGCGCATCATCGCTGATTTCCCCGAAACAAAAGCCGTCTTTGATTCTGGTGATTTCAAAGCGAAACGCGACAGCCTCGCAATGACGTACCTTGGCGGTACAACGAAGTCGAAATCCTCTCGCTTACTGCTTGTCGGCGTTGGTGAAAGCGATAAAATTACTCTCGAAAGTATTCGCCGTGCCGCCGCCGCCGCCGCAAAAGCCGCTTCGGGTAAAAAACTCAAATCTCTTGCCATTGCCGTACCGACGGGATTGTCACTGGATGCAGAAGGCTTTGGTGAAGCCGCAACCGAAGGTTTTTGCCTTGCCGCTTACAAACTCACCCGCTATTTTTCCGACAAAGAGCGCACCAGCAACACGCTGGAATCTCTCACCTTTTGCAGCGAAAATAAAAAAACACTCGCCGACGTAAAAAAAGGCGCAGAATACGCCGAAACCGTCTGCAACGGCACGCTGCTTGCCCGCACTCTTGCAACCACCCCGAATAACGATATGTATCCCGAAAAACTTGCCGATGCTGCTCAAAAAGCAGGAAAAGAAGCGGGCTTCAAAGTAACGGTGCTGGATAAAAAGAAAATCGAAGCGCTGAAAATGTACGGACTGCTCGCGGTGAACCAAGGAAGCAAGCGCCCTCCGGTCTTTATTGTCATGGAATACAACGGCGGCAGCAAAAACGACAAACCCATTGTGTTGGTCGGCAAAGGCGTAACCTTCGATACAGGCGGTGTCTCAATTAAGCCCGCAGCCGGAATGGGCGAAATGAAAATGGATATGCACGGCGCAGCAACAGTCATCAGCACGATGAAAGCGGCAGCAAATCTGGGTTTGAAGGTAAATCTTGTGGGCATAGTCCCTTCCACCGAAAATATGGTAAGCGGCAGCGCCGTCGTGCCGGGCGACGTGATTGTCTATAACAACAACGTCAGCGTAGAAGTAGATAATACCGATGCCGAAGGACGCTTAATCCTCGCCGATGCGCTTATTTACGCGCAAAAGTACAAACCCCAAGCCTGTATTGACCTCGCAACCCTCACGGGTGCTTGCGTTGTAGCATTGGGAATGGTCACAACGGGCATGATGGGAACCGATGCACCGCTCAAAAGCCGCCTCAAACTTGCTGGAGATTACACTCACGAATATGTGTGCGAACTCCCTATCTACGAGGAATACGAAGAACTCATCAAAGGCGATATTACCGACATCAAAAATGCTGGTGGGCGCTATGCTGGCGCTATCACGGCAGCGCTCTTTTTGAAGCGCTTTGTGGGCGAAATGCCGTGGGTACATTTGGATATTGCCGGTACGGCGATGCTGTCCTCCGATGCTCCTTACGCGCCCAAAGGCGCATCGGGCGTGGGCGTGCGCCTTCTTTGCGATATGCTTCGCAAATGGAAGGGATAAATGCAGTCGGGTCTGCCCGTCCTACGCCTTCCGAGGCGTAGAACGGGTTTCCCGGAAAAGAAAAACAAAATTGCACTTCCGCAAACACCGCATAAAAACTCACGCCGTTCTATCCACCTCCAAATGATAGAGCGGCTTTTTCTCACCAAAATTTCTCGAATGTCATGCCTTCGTGCCGTCTTAAAGCCGCTCTGTATCTTGCCTTTGCGCTCTTCGGCGTTGCTCATGCTTTTGCCCAAACGACCTTTTACAGCCGACAAGCGGGCGCGTGGAGCGCTCTTACGTCGTGGTCAACGGTTCCTGGCGGCGCGGCAGCGGCGGTGCTTCCTGCTGCAATGGATATTGTCATCATCGGCGACCCAGCGCACACCATCTCGCTTGACCAAACCACTGCTATCGGTGAACTCCGCATCCTGAGCGGCACTCTGCAATACGACAACGCATTAGCGCGGGTATTGACCATCAACGGCGACCTGCGCATCGAAGCCGCCGGAACGCTGACGGTGCGCACTGTGGGCGCGGGTGTTGCTAACGCACTGCTTTTGCGAGGAAATGTGGTCAATAACGGCACGTGGACAATGCGCCCCGTCGCAAACTCGAATAGTTATCGTGCCGTAACTGTTTTTATTGGAACAAATTTACAAACCATTGTTGGTATGCCTATTCTCACACGTTTATACAGAATTTTGCTCAATAAATCAGGGGTCGCAAATGTTGTTGATTGCGCTATTGATATGGGTATTGGTGATCCAGCTGCATTAACAATTGACAATATGGATTTTTCTACTGTATTTTTTGGTGGCATGGCAAGCATTGGCGGCACGTGGCGACAAAGCTCAGGGACTCTCCGATTTGGTGATGGGTGTGGTGATAGATCCCAGCAAATAGAACCAACAGGTTCTTTGCAAATTGTTGGTAACGCTCGGTTAATGTTCGGTCAAAATGCTGGTGCAACATTTATATTGGGCGGCGGAGAACTGCTTATCAATTCAACGGGAATGCCGTCGCAGATTGGTGTTGCTGCTGGTAATAGCCTTGCCTACGATTCGCCAGGAGGCATTAGTCGATTCCGACTTTTAAATGGACGTTTGATTATCGCCGGACGCTTTGCACGACATATCCCAGCAGTTAGTGATCTTGCTCTGATAGATTACGAACAGTCGGGTGGCACATTAATTGTTGGTGCGGCTGGAAACGAGACTACGACAAGACGTGGTCTCTTTGAAATTCCTGTGAGTGCATCCTCATTTACCATGTCTGGCGGGACAATTATTCTCCGTAATGCAAATCCACAGCCAACACGCCCCGCCGATTTTTTTCTTGGACTCGGCGTAAACGCAAGCATTTCCGGTGGAACAATCCAATTTTCCGATGCAAGTTCTCTCGCAAACCAGCGTTTTGATTGGAACACGCCGCCAACACTGGTTTGGTCGAATGTGCTGCTGTCCAGTCCCTCGGCACGATTGCATCCTTTCGATGCTACACAAAACCTGCGTTTGGGTGGAAATTTTACCGTCAACGGCTCGTTTGACGGTACACAAACCCGCACCAACGTCGCCGCCGCTTCCACGCTCACGCTGCAAGGCACAAATGCCGCAACCCAGACTCTATCAGGCGTTGGGACAATAACCGCACAAAACCTTGTGCTGAACAGGCAATCCGCCGGAAACGGCGTGGCGCTTGCTTCGCTGCCTTTGACGGTGCGCGGAATTGTCGATTTGCAAGAAGGAAGCAATCCTCAACCGCAAGTCCTTGAACTCGGCATCAATGCTGACCTCCGTCTCACAAACTCCGCCACAAACGCCGTCGCCGATGCTGCGGAGAACCGCTCTTTGCGCACAAGTGCGAGTGGAGGGCGCTTCTACCGCACATTGAGCGGCAACGGCGATTATCTTTTTCCCCTCAGTTCTGCCGGAAGCAGCCTTAATGCGGCTTTCACCTACACACCGCTCATCATGCGGGCTGTGGGCGCGTCGGGCGAGTTCGGTATTCGCGTCGCGGCAGGGGCAAACACAACGCAAATAGGCGCTCATATGCAAATGCCCGCAACTGCCACAAGCTACGTGCGGCGTGTGTGGTCGTGTGTGAGTGTTGGTGCGGTCGGTGGCACGGCGCAGATTGTTCCTTCGATGACGAGCGCCTTTGCCGATTTTACCGGAAGCCTTGTTGTGGCGCGGCTTGCACGGTATCGCCCCAATGAAGACGTTAGCGGAAATCTGTGGCGTTATTCCGACACGGCAGTAGCACAGGCGGCGGCGGAATGGAGTGGCGACTGGGCGCTCATTGAGGGGCTGAATCGTGTCTTTTTCAGCCGTGCCAGTGGTGTTTGGACGGATGCGAATGCGTGGTCGTTTGTGTCGCATACAGGCGCGGCTGTTCCCGTAGGCGTGTTTCCATCGCGGCTGACAGATTCCGTGATTATCGGCGGTGGGACGCTTGGCGTGGAGAATCACGTCCTGACGCTAACTGCAAACGCGAGTGTTGGTGCGGTATTGCTGGGAACAAGCGCCACCAACACCGGAACGCTGGAATGTACACAGGAAAACCGTTTGAGCGGCTTGCGGTTTGTTTTGGCGGAACGCTCCACATTGCGCATCGGCTCTGCACGGGGCATTGAGGCGTTGCCATCGGACGAAGGAAATATCGGTGCGACATTGGAGCGGCGATTTTCCCAAAATGCACAATATGACTACATCGGCACTGGCGCTCAAGTCTTTGGTAGTGCGCTTCCGTCCAGTATTTTCGCGCTTCGCGTGGCAAAGCCCCTTGGCGCGGTGCTTTTGGCGGAGCGCGATTGCACGATTTGGCGAAATCTCCTGCTTTCAAGCGGTACGCTGGATGCACAAGGATTTGCGTTGCGCAACGTCACTACCGCAACGCTGGAAACGCGCACTTTCACGCTAGAAGCAAACGCCATGCTCCGCATTGGCGCTATGAGCGGCTTTGCTGATGCCTCCACTGGCACGGTGCGCGGCTTTGGCGTGTACAATCTGGATGAGCGCAGCACGGTGGAATTTTATGGCGCAAACCAAGCCACAGAGCCGATTCCAACGGGAATAGGATATGGAAATCTGAGCATATCAGGCACCGGGACAAAAACGGCATGGAATCCGCTCTTGGTACGGAACGATATGACCGTGCAGAATGGAGCGCTCTTTGTCAACAATAGTCGTGGAGCGGGATTGCAGGTTTTGGGGTCGCTGAAAAATAGTGCCGGATTTATCAATAACGGCGTAGCAGAATTTGGGCGGTAAAATCACGCCATCAATACTTTTTCACCTTGAGTTGTTTGTTCGGTGAATCGGAGTCGTTTAGGCGGGCGTGTAAGTACGCAGTTTCCCAAGCCCGCTACGCTTTTTCCAGCGCAAGACGCACAAAGCCGTTTGCTGCCCGTAGGCGCTCTTGTGCCGTGGCAATATCATAATTCCCCAGCATCATCACCAGTGCCGTTTTAACGTGTCCACCCGCAAGAGCAAGAACGCGAGAAGCCTCGTCGTAGCTTTCACCCGTGATGTCCATCACGATGCGTTTGGCACGTTCCACCAATTTTGCATTTGTCATTTGCAGGTCAATCATAACATTGCCGTAAGTCTTTCCAAGTCGCACCATTGCTGCGGTAGTGAGCATATTCAGCACAAGTTTTTGTGCCGTGCCGGATTTCATCCGCGTCGAACCCATGATGACTTCCGGTCCGACATTGGGACAAATGAGAAAGTCCGCCGTGATGCCGAGTTCTGCCAATTTTTCGCGGTTCGATGTTGTGACTAAAATCGTTGGAGCGCCGTGTCGCCGTGCTTCGGCAAGCGCACCTAGCACGTAGGGCGTTCTGCCGGAAGCCGCAATGCCGCATACGACATCGTTTGCGGTGATATTCAGGGCGGCAAGGTCACTGGCTCCGACTTCGGGCTTATCTTCTGCGCCTTCTTGAGCGGAAAAGACTGCTTCGCGCCCTCCTGCAATCAGCGCTTGAACCATGTCCGGCGGTGTGCCGTAGGTCGGAGGGCATTCCGATGCGTCAACAATTCCCAAGCGTCCGCTCGTGCCAGCGCCAGTATAAATCAATCGTCCGCCGCGTTGGAAGCGCTCGACAAGACATTCGACGGCGGCAGCAATGGCGGGCAGTTCGTCGCGTACAGCAAGCGGAACTCGCGTATCGTTGTCATTGATAAGTCGCAGAATTTCTTCGATTGCAGCCGTGTCAATGCGGGCTGTTTCGGGGTTTTTCTGCTCGGTTGGTAAACCAGAAATTTCATGGAAAAGAGTGGGCGCGGGCATAATGATTGGGGAAATATTGTGAGAGAATGGGCAGTTTATTCGTTGTATTAGCAAGATGATATTGTCAATCGCCCGTAAATTAGCAAAATTCCGATAACAATACTTCGGTCATTACGAGAGTTTTTGTAATTTGCACATCCTCAAAATTATCTGCTTCGCTAGAAAGCATCCGCTCTCCGGCATGACCGAACTTCAGGGAACATGGAACATCGTCATAGCACACATATACTCGTCGAGCGCCTATTTGCCTTGCCTGTGGCATATCACGCCGTAAGCATGGTACTGGTTATGGTATTGATTTGTACAGTGCCGCCCGTTTCTGCGCAAAATATCCGTTTTAAGAATATCGCCCTTTCCCAAGGCTTGTCGCAAAGCTCTGTTCAGGCAATGATTCAAGACAAACAAGGATTTCTCTGGTTCGGCACCCAAGACGGCTTAAATTGCTACAATGGCTATGCAATGACGGTTTACCGCTCTTCGCAGGGAGATTCCACAGCGCTGCCTAATAGCTTTGTTCAAACGCTCTACGAAGACCGTTCGGGAGCGCTTTGGGTGGGAACCTTGGGCGGTGGTGTGGCAAAGATGCAGCGCTTTTCACGCCGTTTTACGACATTTCAAACCACACCAATCGCGGGTGCGCCAGAGCGCAATATCTACGCGCTCTCCGAAGATAATACCGGACGAATGTGGTTGGCAACCGGCGGCGGTCTATTGCGATTGAACCCGCAATCCGGCTTGGTCGAAGAACGATTCACACCGCAAAATTCTCCGCTCTCCGGCATAATGATTCGGACGCTTGCCGCCGATGCGCAAGGTTGTATCTGGGTCGGCACAGCGAAAGGGCTGTATTGCTATAATCCCAGCACCAAAGAATGGAATACGATTGCTCAGAGTCAAGGGCTTGGAAATAGCGACATTCGCGCCGTTGCTGCTGATTGTCTGCCCGTCGCCTCGACAGAGCGGACACAAGGATTAGCCTCGTTGCGCTCCGTCGCCCCGCCTTCCGCGCCGGAACGTCCCAATGCGCTTTGGGTCGGTACGGCAAATG